>CAYFKX010000001.1:0-35967 GCA_964343545.1 uncultured Bifidobacteriaceae bacterium
ATGCGCTGGGTCTGCTCATCCTTGCGGCCATCGGTGGCCGTGATGAGCACCTCAACTGCGGTTCCGAGCAGCGCTCGGTTCTCAGCCCATGCCACTTCTTCAACGACGGCAGCAAGTTCGCGGTACCGCTGAGTGACGATGTCGGCAGGCACCTGGTCCGGGTAGTCAGCAGCTGGGGTGCCCGGACGTTTGGAGTATTGGAAGGTGAAGGCACTTGCGAAACGTGCGGTGCGCACGATGTCCACGGTGTCGGCAAACTCCGCGTCAGTCTCACCCGGAAAGCCCACGATGATGTCGGTCGTGATAGCCGCATGGGGCATCGCTGAGCGCACTCGCTCGATGATGCCGAGGTATTTCTCGCGTCGATACGACCTGCGCATACGTTGCAACACTGAGTCCGACCCAGACTGCACGGGCATGTGCAAGTGCGGCATGACATTCGGCGTCTGCGCCATCGCTGCGATGACATCATCAGTGAAGTCCCGTGGGTGCGGGCTGGTGAACCGGACCCGCTCAAGGCCATCAATGCGTCCGCATGCCCGCAAGAGTTGCGCGAACGCCTGTCGGTCCCCGAACTCAACACCGTAGGCGTTCACGTTCTGCCCCAGCAGCGTCACCTCGACCACGCCGACGGCTACCAGTGCCTCAATCTCAGCGAGGATCTCCCCCGGTCGGCGGTCCTTCTCGCGGCCGCGCAAGCTCGGCACGATGCAGAAAGTGCAGGTGTTGTTACAGCCCACGCTGATCGCAACCCAGGCTGAAAACGCGGAGTCGCGGCGCGACGGCAGTGCCGACGGAAAGACTTGCAACGAGTCAGCGAACTCAGCCTGCACCTGGCCGAGAACTCGTGCGCGCTCAAGCAGAATCGGTAGTCGGTCCACGTTGTGTGTGCCGAAGACGACATCAACCCACGGAGCCCGCTCGGCCACCACATGCTGGTCCTTTTGTGCCAGACACCCGCCGACCGCGATCTGCAGCCAGGGGCGCTCACGTTTGGCCTGAGCAAGATGACCGAGAGTGCCGTACAACTTGTTGTCCGCGTTCTCGCGCACTGCACACGTGTTCAGCACGATGACATCGGCCGCTTGCCCATCCCCCGCTGCTGACAGCCCTGCTTGCTCGAGTAGGCCAGCGAGGCGCTCGGAGTCGTGCACGTTCATCTGACAGCCGTAAGTGCGCACCTCATACGTGCGCTCATGTGGAGCCGTCATAGACATGCAGTGTAGGAGCCGAACTCAGCCGACGATGGTGATGCCCGAGGCGGTGCCGATGCCGACTGCATTCACGGCGGCAATCTCGACGCGCACGCTGGCACCAGCAGCGGGTCGGGGCACAGTTGCTGGGGACTTCGCCGTGGACCAGTCGGTCCACGTTTTGCCGCCGTCAGAACTGCTGCGCAGCTTGTAGCCGGTGAGTTTGCTGCCGCCATCAGTTGTCGGCGCTGCCCACGTCAACGTGGTGCTGCGCGTGTCCTTATGGGTGTACGTCAACGCCGTAACTGCCCCGGGCGCAACGGCTGTCCCGGTGTTGACAATGAGTGGCTGACCATCGCCCTTGATGTTGTAGGCCAGCACCGAGAATGTCAGCGTGGTGCCGTTGGCAAGGCCAGTGAACACCGCTTTCGTGCCGGTGACCGTGTATTTCAATGTCGCTGGCGTGACGGCGGTGCGGTAGCCGAGGATCTTGGACCCGCCCGTTGCCGGGGCCTTCCAGGTGATGGTGACCGCCGTGGCGGTGCGCAGCACGGTCGCCGTCGGTGTCGCAGGCGGCACTGCCACGAGCACCGATGTCGCGGACCCCGTTCCGGTGCCCTTGATGTTCTTGGCCGCAACGGTCACCGCATACGTGGTGCCGCCTTTGGCACCGGTCACCCGTGCGGTGGTGCCGTTGATGGTCACGGTGAGCCCGGTCGAGGGCTTCAGGGTTACCGAGTACCCCGTGATGGGCAAACCGCCGGTGTCACTCGGCTCCGACCAGGCAACATCAAAGTTGGTCGCCGCGATTGCAGTGACTGACACTGGGCCCGGGGCACCGGGTGCATCGGTGGTGGTTGTCACGGGTAACGATGCTGTGGGCGCGCCGTCGCCGGCGGTGGTGATGACCGTGACGCGGAACTGATAGCTCGTGGCTGCGCGCAGTCCAGTGACGGTGATGGCTGTCTTCGTGCTCGCAGCGTGCGGGAAGACCGTCCAACTAGTGCCGTCAGCAGACCACTCGACCCGGTAGTCCTTGATGTCCTTTGCCAGCACAGCCGTCGGCGCTTTCCAGGCAAGCGCCACCGAGCGCCCTGACACTGCCGTCGTCGCTAAAGCGGTGGCGAATGCGTCAGACAGCGTGCGCACAGTGACGGTCGCTGAGGTGGCGCTGCCGACAGAGTTTGTGGCTACCACTTGCACGCGGTAGTCAGTGCCTGAGCGAAGGCCCGCCAACGACGCGAAGTACCCGCGTGCAGCGGTACTTGTCCAAGATGTCCCATCAGTGGAAATGCGCACTGTGTATGACGGGCGTCCCGCTCCACCAGCGAGATCACCGCCGTTCCAGCGCACGGCCACTTGCGTCGCCGACAAGGCAGTTGCTGACACCGTCGGGGCTGGTGGCGCGGAGACGGAAGAGGAAATCAGTGCGATTGCTAGGTCACTGGCCTGGTCCTGACCGCAGATGCGAATCTCGCTGGTCGCGATGTGGGCGATGGCACCGGTACCTGCCGCGGTGACCGCGCGTACTTCGAACCGCGTCAACCAACCAGGCGGTGCCTTCGGCGCACGGAACGGCGATGTCACTGGTGCCCAATCACTGAAATAGCGGCCTTTGCGGTTATCCCAGCGACCGATGTAGCCAGTCACCGGGCTGGCGCCCGCTCGCTGCGGAGCAGACCAGGTGTAGACCCAGTCCGCGGATTCCCCGGGCGTCGTGGAACTGCTCAACGACAGTGGTGCCTCTGCTCGCGTGGATGTCGCAGACAGTTCGTCGCGGATGACATCCTCGGTCTTGTCCACGATGCACGTGCCACCACCGGCGTAGTAGCGGCCAGCGGCTGCGTCGAAACCTTGCACCGCGCCAACGGGCGATGTGATGTCCGTGGCGGCACTGCCGGTACCAAACACTTGCCTGGTTCCATTAGTGGACCACAGCACCGTTCGAGTTCCATGGGCCGCAATCGCAGCGGCCGATTTGCCAGCAGCCAAACCCTGACCGGCCGCCGAGCAACCCCAGGTGACGACTTTGCCGTCGGCACGCAACGCCACCGCATGGCAGTCGCCAGCGGCGATCTGCACGATGTTGCTCGCACCAGCCACGCCAGTGGGTACCGCGGTTTGACCCGAACTGTTGTCACCCCATGCAGTGACCGACCCATCCGCCAACAACGCGAGGGCGAAATCGCGCCCGGCTGCGACGTCCACCACCGAGGACAGTCCGGCAGGCGCTTTCGCGGCAGTCACGGTGGAGTTCACCGTGATGGACCCCCACTCGGTGACGGTGCCGTCTGAACGCAACGCCACCGCGTGCCTTCCAGCCGCGGCAACGCGCATGCTGCCGTTCGCGGCAGCCGGGGCCATACATTGCCCCGCAACCTCCGAAGGCAGGGTGGAGTCACAGCGGGCTGCGACCGTTCCGTCGGTCTTGGTGAACACCTGGAAAGTGTCGCCAGCAGCTATCGATGAGACTGCGGTCACTGAAACCGCCGTGCCGACGATGGCCGTCGGCATCGGGGGCAGCGCCAGCGTCGGGAGCTTTTTCGGATCTGGGCTCCACACTTTCGTGACCGCGTTGTAGACCTGGCACGGATTGGTTCCAGCACTCTGCTCGCAGGTGTCCAAGGCCTTGAGCACATCTGTCAGGCTCGAGATTCGATACTGCGTCATCGCCGTTCGGTATCGCGTCACCATGGATTTGATGTCACTGGCGCCCAGCGCTGGCAGAACACAACCTCTGGCAGTGCCGCTGTTGTCCACGCTCCACACACTTGTCTTACTGGCAGCAACATCCACAATGACGGCGCCCGCTGGGGCCACAATCGTCGAACAGAGCGCCGAGATGCTCAAGTCGGGCGTCCACACCGCGCTGGTCGGGCTGATGCAGAAGTCGGCCTCGTCGTAGGTGAACCCAAAGTTGTTGAGCCGCGCTGCCGCATCGCACGCATCCCACAGCACATCGTCGAATGCTTCCGACATCGCCATGGCGATCGTTGGGGCGAGCTCAGTGCTGTCCATCGCAGTGCCCAGCAGGTTGACCTGCGCGGGACTAGGTGCCGCGTTCGCTGTCACCGCAGCGACTGGGCTAGCAAGCACACCGACAGCCACTGCCCAGGCGCTCACGAGCGCGAGGATGCGCCGTGCGGATGTGGGCATGAGGACTCCGTCCATGGACTAGCCCCAATTCTACCGCTGGCAACCCAATCGGACTACCGCCGTGTAGCTCGCACAGCGCTCACGCGTGCCTGTGCTGAGTGCCCGCACATTGCTTCTCATCACGTTCCCAGAATGTTCACGGCGCGAGCAAAGACAACCGCGATGGCAATGAGCGCAACTGTCGACTGCGCAGCCATGAGCGCTTTCATCCGCGCCGTCAACGGCATCGTGTCAGTTGGACTAAAAGCAGTGGCGTTGGTCAGCGAGACATAGGCATAGTCGAGGTAGCGCGCGGACCACGATGCATGGCTGTCCAACGAGTACTGCATGAACCACAAGTCGGTATCCAGTGCAGACCGCCCGCGCGCACGAGCCACGGGGCCACCAGCGTCGACTTCCCAAAAGATGACGGAGAACGCGATGATGTTCGTGAGCCAAGCCGCAGCGCCGATACGCAGCAGTTCACCGGCGTGCACACCCGCACCTGACACCAGGCCGCGCACCAAGAGCGCCACGGCGAGGAGATTGCCGACGGCCAGCGCTCCACCGAGGGCCAGCGCGAGGACTCGCAAGGACCAGTGCCCGGGGTCCTCGACTCGTCGCCCGCCGACGGCGATGAGCACGGCCAATGAGCCGGCCACCACTGGCAGTAACCAGGTGGGCTGCAGCCGGTAGTCAGCCGGGGCGAGGTACTGCGCTGCCAAGGCCAAAGCCACGGCCAACGACACCGTGGTGCGCTGTTCGACATCCTGCGTTGCGGCCATCCGAGCCCTCCTGCACGTCATCTGCCTCAGCCCGCGGTCTACCGAGGCGAGCGTGGCCTCGAGTCTGTCCGCCGCCCATCACGGTGGCGCTGCCTGCCCAGAAGCGACGCTCAGGCTCGTTCCACGCCTGATTTTCGGACATTCGGCGCGTTACAGCCTCAGTGACACGGTTTAGCCGCCAGATGAACCTAGGTTTATGTCGCCTAGGCGGCTCGCACCTGCGCGCTCCAGCCGCCACAGCACCGGGTGCCTAATCCTGGACACCCGGCAAGTGGGGATATCTCTGGGGAGGACGCAGAGGCATGTCAACCATGACACAAACACCACGGTCAGGCTCTGGCCTGGACTCGTGGTTCGAAATCACGAAGCGCGGGTCCGATGTCGGACGCGAAATTCGTGGTGGCATCGTCACCTTCATCACGATGGCCTACATCGTGGTACTCAACCCGCTCATCATCGGCACTGTGCCGGACTCCACGGGCAAGTTCCTCGGTGGTGGCGCTGGCCCGAACATCCCGCTCGTCGCGGCAGCAACTGCGCTCTTGGCCGGTCTGCTGACAATTGCGATGGGCGTTTTCGGCAAGATGCCGATTGCACTTGCCGCGGGTTTGGGACTGAACGGATTCGTTGCCTACCAAATCGCGACTAAGAGCACCTGGGAGCAGGCCATGGGCCTGGTCGTGCTCGAAGGTCTCATCATCCTGGTGCTGGTGCTGACCGGCTTCCGTCGGGCAGTCTTCGAGGCCGTACCAGCTGGACTGCGGTACGCCATCGGTGTGGGTATCGGTCTGTTTATCACCCTCATCGGACTCGTTGACGCCAAGATCGTCCAGCAGGGCGTTCCGCTAGCCACCTTGGGCAGCGGCGGTGTCATGAACACCTGGCCGATGTTTGTGTTCTGCGCTGGACTGATTGTCACGGTCATCTTGGTTGCCAAGCAGATTCGCGGTGGCATTCTCATCGGCATCGCAGTGGCCACGGTCTTGGCATTCCTCGTCGAGGCTGCCTTCAAGCCGATGGTGGCTGGCGCCGACGGCGCGATGAAGAGTGCCTGGAGCCTGAACACCCCCAAGTTCTCCGGAAGCCCCATCGACAATCCGGACTTCGGACTGCTCGGGCAGATTGACCTGTTCGGTGCCCTCAAGGCCGCTCCACTGGCTGCTGGCTTGGCTATCTTCACCCTGCTGCTCAGTGACTTCTTCGACACGATGGGCACGGTCTACGGCATCGCGGCCGAGGCTGACCTGCTCGACGAGAACGGCAACGTGCCGAATCTGGACAAGGTCTTGATCGTGGACTCCGTCGCTGCTGCTGCTGGTGGTTTCGGCGGCACTTCGAGCAACACGTCCTACATCGAGTCCGCCTCTGGCGTTGGCGACGGTGCCCGCACTGGCCTTGCCAGTGTGGTCACTGGTGGTTTGTTCTTGCTGGCCACTTTCATCTCGCCACTGGTCGGGGTCATCCCGCACGAGGCTGCTACCCCAGCCCTTGTGGTGGTCGGGTTCTTGATGCTCACGCAAATCAAGAAGATTGACTTCAGCGACTACTCGATTGGTATCCCGGCATTCCTCACCATGGTGATGATGCCGTTCACCTACTCCATCGCCAACGGCATCGGCGCAGGCTTCATCAGCTGGGTCGCCATCAAGGCTGCGACCGGTCGCAGCAAGGAGATCAAGCCGCTGATGTGGATTGTCGCGCTTGCGTTCGTGGTGTTCTTCGCGATGCACCTCGTCACCGTGTGGTTTGGCTGATCTAGCCCAACTGCCACAAAGGCCCCGTCACCCGCGAGGGTGACGGGGCCTTTGTGTGTGCCCTGATGAAAATCCCTAGCCTGCCGAGGCCTGCTCGAGACCACTTCGGCCATCAGTGTGACTACCCAGGACCTGCTTCACGACATCAAATGCGACCTGCGCGGAATAGCCCTTTCGTGCGAGCATGCTCACGAGCCTGCGGACTTGTGCTGGGAATTCCAACGAGGCCACGGAAGCGGCTTTGCGTTCCACCAGCGCACGGGCCGTGGCCCACTCGTCTGCGTCATCAATCTGCGCCAGCGCCTCTTCCACGTGTTCTCGATCAATGCCGTTGCGCAGCAACTCATCGCGCAGCGCCCGACGAGACAGCCCCTTCGTTCGCTGCCGGCTTCGCACCCACATAGCCGCATACTCAACGTCGTCAACCAAACCGACTTCAGTCAAGCGGTCGAGTACCGCCTGGCTGATGTCCGCAGGTACGTTGCGCCGGGCAAGCACTGATGTCAGGTGCGCGCGGCTGCGCGGGGCGAAAGACAACTGCGTGAGGCAGATCGTGCGGGCGCGCTCATATGGGTCGATAGACGCATCGGCCGACGATTCCTCGTCGGCCGATGCTGGGAGGTTCGTTGCCATCAGCCGATGTCGGCCACATCTGCCATATCCGCAGCGGGGGCAGCGGCAGCGCCGATTCCAAGCTTGGCCTTGATCTGCGATTCCAGTTCGGTTGCCAGGTCCGGGTTGTCCCGCAAGAACGCACGAGCGTTCTCCTTGCCCTGGCCGAGTTGGTCGCCACCGTAGGTGTACCAAGCCCCTGACTTCTTCACCAGACCGTGTTCGACGCCCATGTCGATAAGGCTGCCTTCGCGGGATATGCCTTCGCCGTAGAGCACGTCAAACTCTGCTTGCTTGAACGGCGGCGCCATCTTGTTCTTGACGACCTTGACCCGAGTGCGGTTGCCGACCGCATCAGTGCCGTCCTTGAGTGTCTCGATACGGCGGATGTCAAGCCGGACGGAGGCGTAAAACTTCAGTGCCTTGCCGCCTGTGGTGGTCTCTGGGCTGCCGAACATCACGCCGATCTTCTCGCGCAGTTGGTTGATGAAAATGGCGGTTGTGCCGTGGGCACTCAACGCACCGGTGATCTTGCGCAGCGCTTGGGACATCAAACGTGCCTGAAGACCAACGTGACTATCGCCCATCTCGCCTTCGATTTCTGCACGCGGTACCAGCGCGGCCACCGAGTCCACGACGAGCAGGTCGATGGCCCCAGACCGAATGAGCATGTCCGCGATTTCTAGGGCCTGCTCGCCAGTGTCTGGCTGAGAGACCAGCAGGTTGTCGATATCGACACCAAGCTTCTTGGCGTACTCCGGGTCCAGGGCGTGCTCAGCGTCGATGAATGCTGCAATGCCGCCGGCCCGCTGGCAGTTGGCGATGGCGTGCAGGGTCAATGTGGTCTTGCCAGAGGACTCAGGGCCATAGATCTCAACAACTCGGCCCTTGGGCAAGCCGCCGATGCCCAGCGCCACATCAAGGGCGATCGACCCAGTCGGGATGACCTCGACACCAGGGCGGTCGTCATCTCCGAGACGCATCACAGAGCCCTTACCGAACTGACGCTCAATCTGCGCCAATGCGGTGTCGAGAGCCTTGGCCCGGTCGTTCATCACCGGGTGGGGAACGGTCTTGCCTGCCACGGGGGTCTCCTTCACAGCGAGTCAGTGGGCCGGGTGGCCACCGCCTGCCGGACGCTAGACCGAGCCACCGACAGGGCGACTCGGGTTGTACCGACAGTGTGGACAACCTGCTACGGTGGAACTATATGCGAACAGATGTTCGAATCCCGCGACACGCCGAAAGGGACCCATGCCAGTCACCTGCACTGGCTCGCCACGCCGCGAGCAGACCCCACCTGGCCAAGGTTTAGCGGTCAGCCGCCGGCAGGTTCAGCGCCGCGTGTACGGCACGCCAGACAGTCTTGGTGTCCTCGCCTTGGGCAAGCGCTTGGTCCACCGTGCGATCTCCCAGACTGGCCAAGCGGACGTCGGCGGCCCACGACCGGGCGTACCCCACGCCGAGCGCTGTTTCCATTCGCTCCCAAAAGTCCGTCAGGCGCATACGAGCATCCTCGCAGACCGCCTCGGCCGACCTCGGTCGTTGGTGGTGCAGCTGGCTGTGCGCGCGCCAGGGTCGGCATACCTGGCAAGGATGGCGTCGTGAGTTTCGGCTTCAGTACTGCCACGGCGAGTTGGCTGCGTGCTGCGTTTGCCGAGCCCACGCCCGCCCAGGCAGGTGCCTGGCAGGCCATCGCCGAAGGTCGACACACGCTGGTCGTCGCTCCAACCGGCTCTGGCAAAACCCTCGCAGCGTTCCTGTCAGCCCTTGATCGACTCGGTCGTGACGGCGACCAGGGGCTGTCCAATGAGCAACGCTGTCGGGTTGTCTACGTGTCGCCGCTGAAAGCGCTGGCCAGCGACATCGAACGCAATCTGCGCGCACCACTGGTCGGCATCGAGCAAGAGCACATCCGCGCAGGGATGCCCTGGCCGGGGATTCGTGTAGGTGTGCGCACCGGTGACACACCACAGTCCGAGCGCACTGCACTTGTGCGCCAACCGCCAGACATCCTCATCACGACACCGGAGTCGCTGTATCTCATGCTGACGTCGCGCGCTCGGTCGATTCTGCGCGGGGTAGACACTGTGATCGTCGACGAAGTGCACGCGATTGCCGGCAGCAAGCGCGGCTCTCACCTGGCCTTGACGCTGGCGCGACTCGATGCGTGGTCACACAAACCCATCCAGCGCATCGGACTTTCAGCGACCGTGAGGCCGTTGAGCACTGTGGCCACCTGGCTCGCGCCGGCTGGTGATGCGGTGATCGTCAATCCTGCGATGGCCAAGCAGTGGGACTTATCGGTGGTGGTTCCGGTACCCGACATGGCCAACCTGCCTGGCACGGCATCGGATGCTGACAGTGCACGCGAATGGTCGAACGCTCCGAGTAACCCGTCAATCTGGCCGCATGTTGAGGCGCGCGTGGCCGAGGTCATCAGTCAGCACCGCTCAACCATCGTGTTTGCCAACAGTCGACGGCAGACCGAGCGTTTGACGCAGCGGCTGAACGAGTTGAGCGCAGACGAGTCATCGGCAACGCCGGCACCGCAGTCCGATGGTGCGTCCATTGGCGAGCGCAGTGGTGCGTCCATTGGCGAGCGCGGTGGTGCGTCCATCGGCGAGTCCGATGGCGAGTCCGATGGCAGTGGCGACCTTGCCACACCCGCTGCGCAGTCACGGGTCATCGCACGCGCCCACCATGGATCGGTGAGCAAAGAGCAACGTCGCGAGATTGAAGAAGCACTCAAACGAGGCGAGCTCACTGCGGTCGTCGCAACGAGCAGCCTTGAACTCGGAATCGATATGGGTGCTGTCGATGTGGTGGTGCAAGTGGAGTCACCACCGTCAGTGGCCAGTGGACTGCAACGGGTGGGTCGCGCCGGCCATCAGGTGGGCGCAGTATCGCGCGGGGTGCTGTTCCCCAAGTTTCGTGGAGACCTCGTGCAGACCGCGGTCGTGGTCGAGCGGATGCGCGCCGGACTTATCGAAGAATTGCGCGTGCCACGCAACGCACTCGATGTCTTGGCCCAACAAATCGTGGCGATTGTCGCCATGGACGACATCAGCAGTGACGACCTGTTCGATCTTGCTCGACGCGCTGCTGGCTATACCGAACTGCCACGCAGCGCCTTCGACGCGGTACTCGACCTGCTCTCCGGCAGGTACGCGCATGACGAGTACGCCGAACTGCGCCCACGCATCGTGTGGGAGCGCGATACCGACACCCTGCGCGCGCGGACATCAAGTCAGCGACTGGCGGTCACAAACGGTGGAACCATCCCTGACCGCGGCATGTTCCCCGTGCTCATGGTCGGCGAGCGCAACACCCGGGTCGGCGAGCTGGACGAGGAAATGGTCTACGAGTCTCGGGTCGGTGATGTGTTCGCGCTCGGCACCAACGCCTGGCGGATCGAGGACATCAGCCATGACAGTGTGTTCGTCAGCCCCGCACCCGGGCAGGTTGGCAAACTGCCATTCTGGACCGGCGACAACCTTGGTCGACCACTAGAACTCGGCCGAGCAGTCGGGGCCTTCGTGCGGGAGATTGACTCCAGCGAGCCACCGCAGGCGCGTGCGCGCTTGTTGGACATTGGATTGGACGAGTACGCCTGCGACAACCTTCAGGCCTACCTTGCCGAACAGCGGCTCGCGGTTGGTGCCTTGCCGCATGACCAGCAAATCATCGTCGAACGCGCTCGAGACGAACTTGGCGATTGGCGGGTCATCATTCACTCCCCCTTCGGTGCGGCAGTCCATGCTCCGTGGGCGCTACTCATCAACACCGCCTTCAGCGAGCGGTTCGGCTTTGATGCCCAGGTCTCACATGCCGACGATGGCGTGGTCCTGCGCATCCCCGACTTCGCTGACGAGTTCGACACCGCACAACTGCTCGACTGCATCACCTTCGACCCCGATGATGTCGAGGAGTCACTGAATTCACTGGTCGGCGGCTCGGCCCTGTTCGCAGCCCGGTTCCGAGAGTGCGCCGGTCGGGCGCTGCTGCTGCCCAAACGCGATCCAAGCCGGCGAGCACCCTTGTGGCAGCAGCGACAACGCGCTGCGCAACTACTGGCCATCGCGTCGAAGTACTCCACATTCCCGATGCTCTTAGAAACGATGCGGGAAGTGACCCAGGACGTCTACGACGTGCCGGGCCTGCGCTGGCTCATGGGCGCACTGCGAGATGAACAAGTGCGCATCATCGAGTGCGAGTCTGATGTCGCCTCACCGTTCGCAAAATCCTTGCTGTACGGCTACGTCGCACAGTTCCTCTATGAAGGTGACAACCCGTTGGCGGAACGTCGGGCCGCAGCGCTGAGCCTGGACGCTGACCTTCTGACGGAACTACTCGGGACCCCCGACCTAGCCGAATTGCTCGATGCAGATGTCATCGCCAGCGTCCATGCAGACCTGCAACGTCTGTCAGCAGAGCGCAAGGCCACCTCCCTGGACCAGACAGCCGACCTGTTCCGAGTGCTCGGTCCACTGACTCGCGATGCGGCACTGCTGCGCGGAGCCGAACCGCACTGGCTCGATGCACTTGTTGACTCACGCCGAGTCATCGAGGTGCGCATTGGCGGCACCCCCACTCTGGCCGCCGTTGAAGACAGCGGACGATTGCGTGACGGCCTCGGAGTGGCGTTGCCGGTTGGCATCCCCGCGGCATTCACCGATGTCGTGCCAGCACCGCTGCATGACTTGCTTGCGCGCTGGGGGCGTACGCGTGGCCCGTTCACGCTCGCGGACGCCTGCGCCACGTGGGGTCTTGCCGCCGCCGTCGTCACATTGGTAGCCGATGACCTCGTGGCCCAAAGGCGCTGGCGAACCGGTCACTTCAGTGCACAGAACCACAGCGCTGAGTACTGCGATGTCGACGTCATCCGTCAACTACGACGGCGCACAGTCGCGGCGCTTCGGCAGCAGGCCGAACCGGTGCCGCAGCAGGCATACGCCAGGTTCTTGCCCGACTGGCACGGCTGCGGGCATGGCCGCCGAGGCCTATCCGGGCTGATTGCCACCATCGAGCAACTCCAGGGCTACCCCATCCCAGCGAGCGCACTGGAGACCGCAGTGCTGCCTAACCGCATCGCGGGATACCTGCCGAACTTGCTCGATGAGTTAATGCTCAGCGGGGAACTGAGTTGGGTCGGCCGCGGTGCATTGCCCGGCCAGGACGGCTGGATCACGTTGCTCCCCCATGGATCGCGACTGCTGCCCACTGCCGGTGCCGCGCAATTCGTACCCGATGGCCTGCACAACGCCGTGCTGGAGACTGTCGGTACTGCGGGGGCATGGCTATTCACTGACATCGAGCACGCCTGTCGTGAGCGAGGACTCACTGCAACTGCGAAGGAACTAGGCACGGCCATCTGGGAACTGGTCTGGGCCGGTCACCTCACGAACAACTCGCTTGCGCCGCTACGCGCATACCTGGCTGGATCGACTGGGTCAGCCGGAACCCGTCGCCCACGGTTGGGGTCGGGCACTCGTGGACTCTCGCGCCAACCAACCGCGCTTCGCCTGTCCGGGCGCTGGCTCAGCACCGGATCAACGTGCGTCGATGACACTCGTACCCGAGCCGCAGCCGCCGAGCAGCTTCTGCAGCGACACGCGGTAGTCACCGGCGGCGCTGTTACCACCGAACGCATCATCGGCGGTTGGTCGCAGATGTTCGCGGTGTTGTCCGCACTTGAAGAGCGCGGTCGGGGCCAACGCGGATACGTCATCGATGGACTTGGCGGGGCGCAGTTCGCTACCTCGACCGCTATCGACCGACTGCGACAGTTCGCATCCGACACCGTCACGTCCCGCAGCTTCGTCTTGGCCGCAACCGACCCGGCTAACCCATTTGGTGCGGCCCTGGCTTGGCCGCGGCATCCGCATCTGGCCTCCGGACATCGCCCCGGCCGCAAAGTCGGCGCGTTCGTGGTCTTGGTCGATGGGCAGTTGGCGTTGTACCTCGAACGTGGTGGCAAAACCTTGCTGTGTTTTGCCACCGACGATGCGCTCGTGGCAGCAGCGGCCCAGGTTCTGGTCGCCGCAACGCAACTGCGAGTGGTGCCAGCCATGTGCATCGAAGTCATCGATGGCACCTCAGTCGCAGGCGTTGCTGCTGGGCGCGCCGCTCAGATTGCTCTGACCTTGGAGAATGCTGGATTCACGCGCAGCCCACGAGGGTTACGAGCTCGATGAGTCAACATGCCTGAAGGCGACACTGTGTGGCGCGCTGCTCGCAGCTTGCGCGCGGCACTTGCTGGTCAGGTCATCGTCCGAAGTGACCTGCGCGTGCCAGCACACGCCACCGCTGACTTGCGTGGGTGGCAAGTCGCCGATGTCGTCAGCGCGGGCAAGCACCTGCTCATGCGGTTGCGCCAGGAACCGCATGGGCAAGGGGTCACCTTGCACACCCACCTCGGAATGGACGGGCGTTGGCGGGTCTACTCGATGCGCTCACGGCCGCATGTGACGCATCGGACCCGAGTCATCCTGCAGACCGCAACCTGCGTGGCAGTCGGAAACAGCCTGCCGGTGGTTGAACTGCTGCCTGCTTCTGAGGAGCATCGCATCGTGGACCGGCTCGGCCCTGACTGCCTCGGGGAGAACTGGGACATCGACACGGCGGTGGCAAACCTCGCTGCGGCACCACAACGCAACATCGGGCATGCCCTGTTAGACCAGCGCAATCTTGCCGGCGTGGGCAACGTATACCGCAGCGAAGTGCTGTTCCTGCGAGGTATTCATCCCCGCGCCCGCGTGGGCGATGTCGCAGATCTGCACACGTTGGTAGCGACCGCGGCTGACTTACTCACTGCCAACCGAGAGCGAACCACCCGAAACACCACTGGACTACTCGGGCGAGGTCGCGAACTTTTCGTCTACGGACGGTCAGGGCGACCCTGTCTGCGCTGTGCGTCGACTGTCCTCACTGCGGACCTACCCGCTGACAAGGGTGAGATGGGGCAGCGAGTCGTCTACTGGTGCCCGCGATGCCAGCCGACTGCGGGCAACTAAGCCGCGGCAATCGGTCCAGGTGCGTTGTTGCTGCGCTGCGGAACCACTGTCAGTGACCGCCCTTGAGTCGTTGCCATGCCATCAGCCGCAGCGCGAATCAGCACACTGACATCGATGCCCAGAGCACCGCAGACGGCCGTGAGCAACTCCGAGGACATCTCTTTGTGGCCGCGCTCCACTTCACTGAGGTAGCCAAGGGACACCCCCGCCTGACGAGCGACGTCGCGTAGTGACAACTTGGCGGACGCGCGCCGCTGGCGCAGGGCCACGCCAAGTGCTTCGCGGAACAGCATCGCCCCTCCAGTGCCGCTTGACCGACCGGGATTCGTTGTACCTGCGAGCGCGCAGGTACCTCCCAGACATAAGGGTAGACGTGCACGGAGCGCATCGGCGAGCGCGACGCTCAGGAAAGGACATCCAAAAGGGCTCGCAGCCCCGCGTCGGCTGCATGAGCGCGGACTGCGTCACGATTGCCCGCAAAGTCATGGGAACTGGTGACCAGCGTGTCTGCGGTAGCGACCGCCAAGCACACCCGGCCAGCAGCCGCTCCGAGCGCCGCACCTGGCCCTGCGACACCAGTGGTCGCCAGTGCATGACTGGCACCGGTGGCCAGTAGAACCCCTCGCGCCATCGCAGCGGCGGTCCATTCGCTGACCACACCATGGTGCGACATCTGCACCGCATCCACCCCCAGCAGGTCACACTTCATCCGCTCGGAGTAGGCCACAACCCCAGCCAAGAACACCTGCGATGCCCCGGGCACAGATGTCAACTGCTGTGCGATGAGCCCGCCGGTCACACTCTCAGCGACTGCGATGAGCGCACCACGGGCCTTCGCGACCGACACAATGTGCTCGCACAACTCTGGAGGGGTGGCAGTACTCACAGCGCGCTGTCCCGAGAACTAACCGCCGACTGCGGTCATCTGACGCCCACGACGGGCGGCGATGAAGTAGTCGACGCCAGTTGCCACGGTGACCACAACGGCGGCAGCCATGAGGCCCGAGGAGATGCCTTGCCAGAGGCCATCGAAGTTCAAGATGAAGCCCACGATGGCAATCATCTGCAACGTGGTCTTGGTCTTGCCGCCACGACTCGCAGGTACGACTCCGGAACCAAGCACGGTGAATCGCCAGACGGTGATTGAGATTTCACGCGTCATCACCACCACAGTCACCCACCACGGCAACTGACCCAACATGCTCAGCCCGACAAACGCCGCACCGGTCAACGCCTTGTCAGCGATTGGGTCGGCAAGCGCGCCGAACTCAGTGGTCTGTCCCCACCGACGAGCAAGGTTTCCGTCGTACAAGTCAGTCACTGATGCTGCCAAGAACACCGCAACCGCCCACCAGCGATGGGTACCGGCTGACTCCGACAGCAGGAGCACGAGAAAAACCGGCACCATCAGGAGGCGGATTCCGGTCAGCACATTCGGCACATTCCAGTGTGCGTTCATCGTGCCGCTCCGGCCGTGGCGCGAGCCACTAAGTCCGCACCTGAGGAGTCCTGCACCACAGCGGTGACGATATCGCCAACGGCCACGTCCGTGGCGTCAATCAACGTGGTGATTCCGTCCACTTCTGGTCCTTGATGGCGGGCTCGACCTTCCACCACAGTCCCCGCGACGGACTCCACAAGCACCTCAACCTGCTCGCCAACGCGATCCTCGGCCCGCTGGCTGATGAGCTCCTCGACGAGGGCATTGATGTGCTCAACACGACGAGTTACCTCATCTGTCGGCAGTTGCCGATCAAGGCCGGCTGCCTCGGTACCGTCTTCAGGACTGAAACCGAACACACCGACCGCATCGAGTCGCGCCGCCACTAAGAACGACTCCAACTGTGCGAGGTCCTCCTCAGTCTCACCAGGAAAACCGACGATGACATTGCTGCGGATACCGCAGGTGGAGTTCGCCGAGCGCATCTGGTCAATAAGCGCCAAGAAGTCATCCGCACCACCAAAACGGCGCATCCGCCGAAGCACTGACGGGCTCGCGTGCTGGAAGGACATGTCGAAATAGGGCACGACCCCAGGTGTGCTTGCAATGACCGACACCAGCGACGGGCGCATCTCGGCTGGCTGCAAGTACGACGTACGCACCCATGCCAGGCCAGGGGTCTGCGCGAGGTCCAGCAGGAGGCCGTCCAGCAACTGCTGGCCTCCGATGTCCTTGCCATAGGAGGTGGTGTTCTCGCTGACCAACACGACTTCTTTCACACCGCTGTCGGCTAGCCAGACCGCTTCCCCAAGGACTTCCTGGGCAGGACGGCTGATGAACGCCCCGCGGAACGAGGGAATCGCACAGAACGAACAACGCCGGTCACAGCCGCTGGCAAGTTTCAATGGCGCTGACGGACCACTGCCGAGTCGGCGGCGGAACACATCGGCCATACCTCCGTGTCCAGGGATAACCACATCGTCCGACGCGGCGGGGCGTTGAGCCGGCGCGATGGGCAGCACAAGCCGACGGTCAGTGGGGGTGTGCGACATCGGACGCTCGCCGTTGACAACTCGACGCAGACGCTCACCGAGATCGTTGTAGGAGTCGAACCCAAGCACCGCGTCAGCTTCAGGTAGTGCGTCAGCAAGTTCTTTGCCATAACGCTGCGCGAAGCAACCGACCGCGACCACAGCCTTGACTCCGTGGCTGCTCTTGTAGTCCGCAGCGGCCAGCAAAGCGTCGATCGAGTCCTTCTTTGCCGACTCAATGAACCCACACGTGTTGACCACGATGGCATCGGCATCTGACGGTTCGGACACGAGTTCCCAGCCATCGGCCGCGAGCCGACCGGCAAGTTCTTCAGAATCGACGTCATTGCGCGCGCAGCCCAACGTCACCATCGCCACGCGCGTACTTGTCACAGGCACTCAGCCTACGGCCTAGTTCACGGCCGCAGCGAAGGCGCGACTCCCAGTGACCACGTTGCAGCAGATGGTGATGGCGCGACGCCGACGGCACGTGTCGTTGGTAGCGGCTCGCGTGCCCGTGCGTCCGCAGCTAGCAGCGCGTAGCCGAGTGCACCGACGAGAACCAGCACCGTCATGAACCACATCATGGGCAGCCACGGCCTTGCTGCTCGCGGCGCAGTGTCGGCCATCGGTTCAGGTTGCGGCTGGTAGGCGGTCGAGTACTCAGCAACGATGTCATCTGCTGGCAGGTCCAGATAGCTAGCGATGCAGCGCAGATAACCGCGGACATACGCAGGCGGGCCGCACGGCGTGAAGTCATCCGCCTCAAGCCATTGCAGCACTTGCGGACGCAGTCGTACTGCCTCCGCAAGCTGCCCGATTGCCATGCCGCGCTCGAGACGGGCGGCATGGAGACGAGCGCCGATGGTGTGCTCCATAGTGCACACATCGTCCCGAGCAACCGAGCAGCGCCGTGACGGTTCTGAGTGCGAGTGCCGATATGCGGACACTTGGGGCCGGCTATTGCAGCCGGGCTGGGTACGCGCGGCGGTGCCGCTGGCGTTGTGACCGGTGGGCTGTTTGGAGCGGGTACCTAGTTACGCGCTGCCACGTACGTCCATGAGGGTTCCGGCTAAGTCATCGGGGCGAATCAACACCTCACGCGCTTTTGAACCTTCAGAGGGCCCCACAATGCCGCGACTTTCCATCAGGTCCATCAGGCGCCCGGCTTTCGCAAAACCCACGCGCAGTTTTCGTTGCAGCATCGACGTGGAACCAAACTGCGTCCCCACGACTAGTTCGATTGCCTGCAAAAGCAGATCGAGGTCATCGCCAATGTCAGCGTCAATCTCCCCGCCCGCGCGCACCGGCGCAATGACATCCTCACGATAGGCCGGAGCCCCTTGCGCACGACAGTGCGCGACGACCGCACGGATCTCGCTTTCGGGGATGAATGCGCCCTGGATGCGAATCGAACGCCCCGCACCCATCGGCAAGAACAGTCCATCACCTTGTCCAATCAACTTTTCTGCCCCTGGCTGATCCAAAATGACCCGGCTGTCCGTGACACTGGACGTAGCAAATGCCAAGCGGCTCGGCACATTGGCTTTGATCAGACCTGTGACCACATCCACGCTCGGGCGCTGGGTGGCCAGCACCAAGTGGATCCCTGCGGCGCGGGCGAGTTGGGTGATACGCACGATTGCGTCTTCGACATCGCGCGGGGCGACCATCATGAGATCCGCGAGCTCGTCTACGACGACGAGAAGGTACGGATAAGGATGCAAGACCCGCTGGGAGCCAGCCGGGGGTTTGACAGTTCCGGCGCGGACCGCCTTGTTGAAGTCGTCGACGTGCTTGAAGCCGTACGTGTACAGGTCTTCGTAACGCAGGTCCATCTCGCGAACCACCCACGCCAGCGCATCCGCAGCTTTCTTCGGGTCGGTAATGATCGGCGTGATCAAGTGCGGCACACCTTCATAAAGGGCAAGTTCAACCCGCTTGGGGTCAACCAAGACCATCCGGACTTCGTCCGGTGTCGCACGCATGAGCACGCTCGTGATGAGCGCATTGATACAGCTGGACTTGCCCGAGCCAGTAGCGCCGGCGACCAGAACGTGCGGCATCTTGGCGACGTTGGCGCACACAAAGCCGCCCTCGACGTCCTTTCCGAGGCCAACAATCAGCGGGTGAAGGTCCGAGGTGGCGTTGCGGCTGCGAAGCACGTCGGCCAGCGACACGATCTCTCGGTCGGCATTGGGGATCTCAACGCCGATGGCGGACTTGCCAGGAATTGGGGAGATGATGCGGACATCGGCACTTGCCACCGCGTACGCGATGTTCTTTGCCAACGCGGTCACCCGCTCAACTTTCACACCCGGACCGAGTTCGACTTCATATCGAGTGACGGTCGGACCGCGCATAAAGCCAGTGACCTTGGCATCAACGGCGAACTCATCGAGCACGGCGGTCAACGACTGCACCACTTGATCGTTGACCTTTGTGCGCTCCTTGGCCGGGGGCCCAGCCTTCAGCAGTTCCGGAGCCGGCAGCAGGTAGTCGGCCCCGAGTTCCAACTGCTGCGAAGGCGCCCCCGTCACAGCACCAGCAGAGTGACCAGCAGTCCGCGTCGAATCAATGACAACCGGGATGACACCAGTGGCATCAGGGTCCACCGTGGCAATGGGTCCAGTGAGGTCGGGGTCATCGGCAACCATGCCAGTCGGGGCAAGCACCTCCGAGCGCGCATCGTCGGCTTCGTCGACGGAGCCAGCAGCGGAGTCAGAACCGTCACCATCAGGACCGAAGTCGGGTGCCGGGTCATCATCAGCGACTGCGAGTACCTGTTCGAAAGGTTCGTCACCGACTCGCGGTCCGTCTTCGGCTGGGCCATTTGGACGTAGTCGGCGTGCCTGTCCGCTGAGGAATCGAGCGGCGGCTGCGATGCGCGCAGGCACCTGCGCCACTGGCGTGCGTGTCAAAATGAGTAGACCAAACACTGCGAGCAGGCTCAACACCACGCACGACACTGGCACACCAAGTCCGGCACGCATCGGCACCGACACCAGATAGCCCAGCCAACCAGCTCCATCGCGCATAGCCGGCGCTCCATCCACTGGCTCGGCGATACCGCGTGCGATGTGCCACAGCCCACCTGCGCAGATGACCAGCGTCGTGCCGCCGATTGTGATTCGCCCGGTGCCCGCAGAATCCTCGGGATGGCGCAGCCAACGCCAGGACAGTCCGAGCCAGAACAGCGGCATCACCACACACAGACGGCCCAGACCTCCGATGACGGTGAGGTCAATGAAGTTGCCGACGAAGCCGCGAGTGCCGAACCAGGTCGCCGCTGCGGTGACCACTGCCAGGACGAGGTAGACCAGTCCGCGGCCGTCGTGGCTGTGGGCAGGATCAAGACCTTGTGCGTCTGCGCTGACTCGGCGCACCACCCGCCCGAGTGCCGACGCCAGGCTGGCCCACACCCAAGCAATCGCCCGGCCGACTGCCCGAATTGCCCGTAGGACCGGGCCCGGAGCCGTGGATGTGCCACGTCGAGTTGCCGGCGCCTTGCGCGCAGGAGTCTTCGTGGCCATAACCGCTAAAAATACGGCGCATACGGGGGCTTCGCGGCGGCCACACGCCGTGAGCACCTAGCCAGATGGGCGAACTCAGACCTCGATGACCATCGGCACGATCATCGGCTTACGCCGCAGCTTCTTGCCGACCCACGAACCGAGGGTGCGGCGCACTATCTGCGACAGTTCGAAGCGATCGGTGACACCACGACGCAGGGCGTCTTCGACCGCAGCCTGAATCTGTGGCACGACCTCGTCGAAGACGTGGTCGCCTTCAGCACTTCCCCGTGAATGGATGTCCGGCCCGGCCACAACCTTTGACGTCACCACATCCACAACCACGACCACCGACACGAACCCCTCGTCACCGAGAATGCGGCGGTCCTTCAAGTCTGCGTCCGTCAGGGCGCCGACACTGGAGCCGTCGACGTACACATAGCCACACGGCACATAGCCACTGATGCTGGCCACGCCGTCCACGAGGTCCACAGCAACCCCGTCCTCTGCCAGGACCACCCGATCACTTGGCACACCGGTGCGTATCGCGACCTGCGCCTGCGCTCGCAGGTGCCGCCACTCCCCGTGCACTGGAAGGACGTTGCGCGGTTTCACGATGTTGTACAAGTACGTCAACTCGCCTTGAGCGGCATGCCCGGATACGTGCACAAGGGCGTTGCCCTTGTGCACCACTCGCGCACCCCACTTGGTCAGCCCGTTGATGACGTGGTTGACCGCGTTCTCATTGCCTGGAATCAGCGACGACGCGAGCACCACAGTGTCGCCGTCGCCAACCTCGATGGCGTGGTTGCGGTTAGCAATCCGGGAGAGAACCGCCATCGGCTCGCCCTGGGAGCCCGTGCAGATGAGGACGACTTCGTCATCAGGTAGATGGATGATGTCCTCAGATGAGATGAGTGCCCCGTCAGGCAAATGCAAGAAGCCCAGGTCGCGGGCCACAGCCATATTGCGCAACATCGAACGACCAACCAATGCCACCTTGCGCCCATGCAGCACCGCGGCATTGATGATTTGCTGCACGCGGTGTACGTGGGATGCGAAACACGCGACAATCACCCGACCTTCAGCCCGAGCAAAGACCGAATCAATGACCGGTTCAATGTCGCGCTCGCTGGTCACGAAACCAGGAACTTCGGCATTAGTCGAGTCGACCATAAGCAAGTCGACGCCGGCGTCGCCTAGGCGGGCAAACGCATTCAGGTCGGTGATGCGACCGTCAAGCGGGAGCTGGTCCATCTTGAAGTCCCCGGTATGCAGCACAACCCCAGCCGTGGTGCGTACGGCGACGGCCAAAGCATCCGGGATGGAGTGGTTGACGGCGATGAACTCGCATTCAAACGGCCCGAACTTCTGAACGTGACCCTCGGCCACCTGCACCGTGCGCGCAGTGATGCGATGCTCTGCGAGCTTGGCCTCCACGAGCGCCAAGGTGAGCCTGGATGCCACCAGTGGCAGGTCTTGGCGCAGTCGCAGCAGGTAAGGCACGGCTCCGATGTGGTCTTCGTGCCCATGGGTGAGGATGACCGCCTCGACCTCGTCCAAGCGGTCTTCGTAGGCGCGAAAGTCCGGCAAGATGAGGTCAACACCGGGCTGGGACTCCTCCGGGAACAGCACCCCGCAGTCGATGATGAGTAGTCGACCATGGTGCTCCAGCACCGCCATGTTGCGCCCGATGTCCCCCAGTCCGCCCAACGCGACCACGCGCAGGCCATCCCGAACCAACGGGGCCGGTGCGCTCAACTCAGGATGTGCATGGCTCACAACGTCACACCCCCTGCCAGCAAGTCTTCGCGCAACTGGTCAACTTGCATTGGCGTTGCAGGTACCAATGGCAACCGCACTCCACCCACCGGCTGACCAAGCATGGCCAATGCTGCTTTGGTCAAGATCACGCCTTGAGTCCGGAACATGCCCGTGAACACCGGCAGCAGGCTGTCGTGGATTTCTTGGGCGCGCGACTGCTCGCCACTGTCATATGCAGCAATCATCTCCGCAATTCGGCGACCGACGATGTGCCCGACGACTGACACCACGCCAACTGCACCGACGCGCAACAAGTCCAGCGTCAAGATGTCGTCTCCTGAGTACCAGGGCAGGCCGGTGTCGGCGATGACCGCCTCGGCCGCTGCAACGTCCCCTTTGGCGTCCTTGTTCGCCACGATGCGCGGGTGCTGCGCAAGCACGGCGAAAGTCTGCGGCTCGATTGCGACCGCCGTCCGGCCAGGGATGTCATAGAGCATCACTGGTAAGTCGGTCGCATCAGCAATTGCGGTGAAGTGTGCAATCAGCCCGGTCTGCGGTGGCTTGCTGTAGTAGGGCGTGACGACAAGCAGACCAGTGGCTCCTGCTTGCTTTGCGGCGTGTGCGAGCTCGACGGAGTGGCGGGTGTCATTGGTGCCGACCCCAGCGAGCACATGAGCCTGCCCCGCGACTGCAGCACAGACGGTTTGCACCAGCTGCGACTTCTCCGAGTCAGTGGTCGTGGGCGACTCCCCAGTCGTGCCGTTGACAATGAGGCCGTCGTGGCCCTGCGCCACCAACAACCGAGCCAGTTCCGCTGCTCGCACGTAATCGACAGAACCGTCATCAGCGAATGGGGTCACCATCGCCGTCAACAGCGTGCCAAACGGCCGCTGCGGGCTGCTGTTCATCATCAGTACCTCCCTCAGGGAGCGACCCGGCCATTCGCGACAAAGGCGGCGTGCGTCAAAGGCATCAACGCTTGCCAGGCTTCCTCGTACTTCTCGGCCACCATCTCAATTTCTCGCTGGGGGAAGGATGGGAAACGCGAGTCCGGTGAGGAGCGTCGCAATGACAGGAAGTTCATCATTGCGCGGGCGTTCATGGTGACGTACGCCGAGGAGTAGATCGTGACTGGCAGCACGATACGCGCAACTTCACGCGCGACACCTTCATCCAACATTCGCTGGTAAGCGGCGTATGCCTGCTCACATGAAGTGCGAGTTGCGGCGACGACGGTGTCGTGCTGCTCTGTCGTACCTGCTATGAATTCGTAGGCCCCGGCCTTGCCGACCTGCACGAGAGGACGCTCGGGCGCGGGACAATAGAAGACCGGCTCGAGCACTTTGTAGCGGCCGCTCTCTTCGTTGTAGGACGCAATGCGGTGTCGGAAGTGCTCGCGCCAGACGAAAATCGGGGCGCTCACGAAGAAGGTCATGACCGAGTGCTCGAATGGCGAGCCGTGACGGTCGCGCATGAGGTAGTTAATGAGCCCAGCACTGCGACCAGCATCGGCGTTGATGTCATCAAGTGACTGCTCGCCTTTGGTGGACACACGCGCCGCCCAGATGACATCGGCATCGCTGGCCGCGTGCTTGATTAACTCCACGGTCACGTCATCGCGGAATCGAATCGAGTCGCCACTCGCACCGGAGTTGTTCTCGGCAGCTGCGGTTCGCGGCGTGTCAAGGTCAGAGTTAGCGGTCACAGGGCGACCCTATCCAGCGATCTGGGCTGCGCGGTTGAACCCGAGTGGACACGACCATCGGCTACCGTAGGTGGCATGTGCGGGTGCATCGTCGTGGCTATCGGCCTGACCGCGCCGCGCTTTGCGCTGGTCCTGCTCGCGCTGCTCAACGACAAGATCTCCGCCGCGTTCAACGGCGGGTTGCTCCTGCCATTTCTTGGCTGGCTGCTGTTGCCGTACTCGACGCTGACCTACGTGTGTATCCACTGGTGGACCGGCCAGGTGGCCGGATTTTCCTGGCTGTTTGTGGTGCTGGCGTTCCTGGTGGACCTCGGTGCCTACGGCGGCGGCTGGTCCAGTCGCGACCGGTTGACCTTGCGCGCATGACCGCTGGCTTTGTCCGCCCGGCCCGCTTGCTGGACGCTGATGCCATCGTGTCAGCAGCGTTGGCCGCCTGGAGCCAGATGCCCTGGCTATCCCTAGGCCAGGAATCTGCCGTCTCCGATGAGATGAGTGCGCAGTGGCAGTCGCTGTTGCACACAATGGGCAATGCCCCATCGACGACATCGGAGCAATCGATGCTGCCTGACGGCGGCGCAACGTTGGCTCCCGTGCCTGACGCCGCTGTCCTGGTTGCGACCGAGACAAACGACCACGTCATCGGCTGGCTGCTGCTGTCCGCAGCGGACGACTCCTTGCCTGGCGGGGTGTGCGAGGTGCTGGATCTCGTCGTTGCTCCTGAACACCAGCGCCAAGGACACGGCAGCCGGTTGATGCATGCTGCCGCGGATACTGCCCGCCAGCGCGGCGCTGCCTGGCTGTGCACCTGGTGCCCACTGCCTGATGAGCCTCGTCGCGCCTTTCTTATCGCCCATGGTTTCGCCCCGGATGGTGCAGTCCGCGATCTGGTAGGCGGTGACTCGAGCACTGAGGCTCTGTCGGGTGAGCCATCTGAGCAAGACATCATGTTGCGTGAAGTCCGACTCATCGCCAACCTCGGCGCAGACGAGGATCGCTAATGCCGTTGGAGCGCAATCGGCGGCGAAGCATCATTCGCGACTCGGTGGGCGTGGGTTTGGCTGTCGGTGCCTACGCAATCAGCTTCGGCGCTCTCGGGACCACCAACGGCCTCAGCATCCTGCAGACGCAGTTGCTCTCGTTGGTGTTATTCAGCGGCGCCTCCCAGTTCGCGGTCGTGAGCATCATCGGTGCCGGCGGCAGTCCTGCGTCGGCCATCGCTGCGGCCGCACTGCTGGGCATGCGCAACGGTCTCTACGCGCTGCGCATGAGTTCACTGCTGCAACCAAAGGGCTGGCGACGCTGGGCGACAGCGCATGTCACCATCGATGAGTCCACGGCCATGGGGCTGGCCCAGGAACGTGGCGACCACGAGGACCGCGCGGCCATCGCGACCGGATTCTGGGCCACTGGTCTCAGCGTGTTTGTGCTCTGGAACACCTTCACCTTCATCGGGGCGGCGGCCGCCTCGCACATCGCCGACCCCAGGGACTTCGGGCTCGACGCGGCGATACCCGCCGGGTTCGCTGCACTCATTGCCCCGCGGTTGACCAGCGGACTGACCCGCCGACTCGCACTGACGTGTGCCGTCGCAGCGGTTGCCGTGGCCACTGTGGTGCCCCCTGGCGTGCCGGTGCTGGTCGCGGCCAGCATCGCGCTCGTAGCTGCGATCGTTACCAGTCGGCGCGAGTCGTCGTTGTCCACGGCTACAGGGGCATCATGAACGGTATCTGGGTCGCGGTCCTCGGGTCGTCCGCAGTCGCCTATGCCCTCAAAGCATCCGGTTACGTCGTGCCTCAGCGCCTGCTAGACAAACCTCTTGTGCGTGCGGCAGCCGCACTGTTCCCCGTGGCGTTGCTCAGCGCGTTGCTCGGCCTGCAGACGCTCATGAGCAAGACCCACTTTCACGTTGACGCCCGGGTGCCGGCGGTAGCCGTCGCATTGATCGCGCTTCGCCTGCGGTGGCCCTTTCTCGCGGTGGTTGCGGTGGCTGCGGCAGTTGCCGCACTTGTCCGCGCACTGGGTTGGATGTCCTAGTTCGGTCACGCTGCCTCGGGGTCGTGCAGTCCAACCGGTGCGCTCGGAAACGTGCAGTCTTCCTAGGGCATCCCCAGCGCTTGTGTGATCACGTAGAAAATGCCAGCACATGCTGCTGCCGCTGGCAGGGTGAGCACCCAGGCTGTGAGGATGTTGCCAACCACCCGCCAGCGAACCCATTTGCGTCCGCGCGTTGAGCCGGCGCCGAGAATCGACGATGTGATCGTGTGCGTGGTCGAGATTGGCGCCTTCAAGTGGATCGCCATGTAGTACAGCACCGTCGAGGCAACCATCTGCGATGCCAAACCACGCACCGGGTTCATCTCAATCATCCGCTTACCCAAGGTCTTCATGATGCGCCAGCCACCGGCATACGTGCCGAGGGAAATCGCGAGCGCCGCAGCAACCTTGACCCAGCCGGGGATCGAGTCACCAGAGTGGTAGCCGCCAGCCACCAGCGCCAGCGTCATCACACCCATGGTCTTCTGCGCATCTTGTAGACCGTGGCCGACGGCCATCGCTCCGGACGCCGCTGCCTGCCCGAACTTGAACCCGCGTCCGACGGTGGACTTGCGCGAGTTACGGAACAGGAACTGAATGAGCAGCGTGAGCAAATACGCGGCGAAGAACCCGACGAGTGGCGACAGCACCATCGGCTTCAGGACTTTCTCAACCACCCCGGTCCACTGCACCGCCTGTGAGCCAGCAAGTGCCGCGCCGACAAGACCGCCAATGAGTGCGTGCGAGGACGACGACGGCAGGCCGAACCACCACGTGATGAGGTTCCAGGTGATGGCCCCGAGCAACGCAGCCATCACCACTGTGAGACCACCGTGGGAGGTGTCTACGGAGATGATGCCCTTGCCGACCGTCTTGGCCACGCCCTCGCTAAGGAACGCGCCCACCAAGTTTCCGAGCGCAGCGACGACTAGCGCGGTGCGCGCACTCAATGCCTTCGTGGCAACCGATGTGGCAATCGCATTCGCCGCATCATGGAAGCCGTTCGTGTAGTCGAATACCAACGCCACCGCAATGATCGCGATGACGAGCAACAGACCGCCATCCACCGGTCAGGACTCCTTGATGGCGATGGTGCGCACAACCCGGGCGACTCGAGCCATCTCGTCGATGGACTCTTCGAGTTGGTCGATGACCCCTTGGATGCGCAAGACGTTCATTGCGTCGAAGGTGCCACTGAACAGCAAGGCCGTGAGTCGACGGTGAATACGGTCGCCCTGGTCCTCAATCTTGTCGGCCTCGTCGTAGTAGTGCTTCAGGTCCTTGAGAGTGCGCAGTCGAGGCATGGAGACTGCGGTCAACTCGGCCATACGTCGCACTACCTCCGCTAACTCCGCGGTGCCGGCCGGGAAGTCACCGACCGCGTGCAGCACCGCGAGGTCGGTGGCAGCCTCGAGCGCATCCATTGCGTCGTCGAGGTAGTTGGCAAGATCCTGTAGGTCGCCTCGGTCGTAGGGCGTGATGAACATGTCGTCCACTCGACGGATGATTGAGGTGAGCAGCTCATCTGCCTCGGTCTCCAGGCTCGACACGTTGGCCGCGAGTTCGGGCCGCTGGTCCGGCTGTGCTGCGACGAGTTCGCACGTCAGGCGGGCACCAGCAGCGATGCGCTCAGCCAAGGATGTATAGAGATCGAAAAGCACGGTGTCTTTCGGCGTGAGCGCCATGGGATTGCCGCCTTCAGTCGGGGATTCACGTGACTACTGCGGGGGAAGTCCCACGCGGGTGGGCGGGCACAAACTAACGGAGACTGAACAGCGGACAAACTCGACCCTGCGTGTCGCGTGGTTGTTCACCGACTGTTCACTTAGCAGACGGTGTGCGTTCAAGTTGGGGGGACTACAGACCGAGCAGGGGCTCCAGCCCGACCGTGACCCCGCGCCGTGAAGCGGCGGCGCGCACCGCGAGCAGCACCCCGGGCATGAAGGACGCTCGGTCGAGGCTGTCGTGGCGGATGGTCACGCGCTCCCCCGGCGCCCCAAACACAACATCTTGGTGGGCGAGGAACCCCGCGCCACGCGCCGAGTGCACGGGCACCCCGTCGACCAGGTGCCCTCGGGCTGCCTGAATCTGCGTGACCTCTGCTGAATCCGATGGCTGCAACCCCGCCTGTTGCCGGGCGCGGGCGATCGCTTCGGCGGTGTGCACTGCGGTGCCGCTCGGGGCATCGAGCTTGCGGGGGTGGTGGTATTCGAAAACCTCGGCATCACCGAAGAACTTGGCAGCCTCAGTTGCCCACTTCATCATGAGCACCGCTCCGATGGCGAAATTGGGGACGATGATGACTGCCACATCATCAATACCTGGCAGCTGACGCACTGACTCAATCTGCGCATCATCAAAACCGGAGGTCCCAACGACAATGCTCTTGCCGTGCTCAACGCACCAGCGCACATGGTCGGGCGCAGCAGTCGGCACGGTGAAGTCCACGACCACGTCGCAGTCGCCAAGTGCAGATAGCGAGTCCTGTGCGTCTAGTTGCGCGACCAGAGCCATACCCGCGTCGGCCCGCACCGCTTCACAGACCAGCGACCCCATGCGCCCCTTCGCACCGAGAACACCTACACGTATCGGCTCCATGGGTGACATCCTCGCACTCAGCGGCGAGACCGAGCGGCTTTTTTGCGCTCCGGACCGACCACGATTGTGGTTCCAGCCTGGTTGAACACTTCCTGGGCGACCGCCTGTACATCCGCAGTCGTAACTCGGTCGATGCGTTCGAGGACATCGCTCAACGACTGCATGGGGCGGCCGGTGAGCTCAGTTTTGCCAATCCGGCTCATCCGGGAGAACGTGTCTTCTTGACTGAGGACGGTCGAGCCGCTGAGTTGCCCTTTCGCTCGACCGAGCTCCTCTGCGGTGATGCCTTCAGATGCCACCTGCTCGAGTACCTCATGCATCACCTCCAGCACGTCGTCGGTGCGCGTCGGCGAAGTTCCGGCGTACACCCCAACCAGCCCGGAGTCGGAGAAACTTGAGACGAATGAGTACACGGAGTAAGCCAAGCCGCGTCGCTCACGGACTTCGTGGAAGAGACGCGAGGACATGCCCCCGCCGAGCGCGGAATTCAGCACGGACAACGCCCACCGGCGATCGTCGTCGAACGCGATACCGGGGAATCCCACGATGATGTTGGCTTGCTCGGTTGAACGCGTGAGGTCTTTGCGCGGACCTGTCACAAGTGCCGTCGCGTGCGGCTTGCGCACCCGTGCAGGTGCCGGCCGTTCAAAGCCGTCGAATGCTCGTCGCACCTGGCGCACCACACTCGCGTGATCGATGTTGCCCGCCGCTGACACCACGAGTTGCTCTGGTGCGTAATGACGTCGATAGAACGAGCGGATAGCCGCCGGAGTAATCGCCGCGATCGTCTCGCGAGTACCCAGAATCGACCGTCCCATAGGGTGCTTCTCGCCGTACATCGTGGCAAAAAGTTCCTCGTACGCAACATCGGCGGGGTCGTCATCGCGCATGCTGATCTCTTCGAGTACGACGGTGCGCTCAGCATCGATGTCCGTCGAGCGCAACGTAGCCGAGGTCACGACGTCGCTGATGACATCGCTGGCAAGTGCGAGATCTCGGTCGAGCACGCGTGCGTAGAAGCACGTGTGCTCTTTGGACGTGAACGCGTTCATCTCACCGCCGACAGCCTCGATCGCCGAGGAGATGTCAAGCGCACTGCGACGCGTTGTTCCCTTGAACAGCAGGTGCTCTAGGTAGTGCGCCGAACCTGCCTGCACTGGCGTTTCGTGTCGCGACCCGACACCGACCCATACCCCGAATGCCACTGAGCGAACCGACGGCACCGTCTCGGTCACGACCCGCAGGCCACTGGCCAGCGTCGTGCGCCTCACGACGGTGCCGTCTGGTTCGCTCAAGAGCGTCTTGGTGCTCAGGCGTCGGCTCCTTCAGTGGCCTCAGCCACCGCCAAGGACAGTTTGCCGCGCTGGTCGATCTCTGCGATCTCCACGAGAATCTTTTGTCCGACCTTGACGACGTCGTCCACATTCTCCACGCGCTTGCCTTCGTTCAGTTTGCGCAGTTGGGTGATGTGCAGCAGTCCGTCCTTGCCTGGCAGCAACGACACGAAAGCCCCGAATGCAGCGGTCTTCACGACTGTGCCGAGGTAGCGCTCGCCGACCTCCGGCATCTGCGGGTTCGCAATCTGGTTGATCTGGTTGCGGGCCGCTTCAGCCGATTCGCCGTTGGTGGCGCCGATGAACACGGTGCCGTCATCCTGGATGCTGATGTCAGCGCCGGTCTCTTCTTGGATCTGGTTGATGATCTTGCCCTTGGGTCCGATCACCTCGCCGATCTTGTCCACCGGAATCTGGATAGCGATGATGCGTGGTGCGAATGGACTCATCTCGTCCGGCGAGTCAATCGCCTCGAGCATGACATCCAAGATGGTCATCCGTGCATCACGTGCCTGGGTCAGCGCGCCCGCGAGGACGCTGGCCGGGATGCCGTCGAGTTTGGTGTCCAACTGCAGTGCGGTCACGAACTCGCGAGTACCCGCCACCTTGAAGTCCATGTCTCCGAACGCGTCTTCAGCGCCAAGGATGTCGGTGATGGCAACGTATTGCATCGCGCCGTCGACCTCGTCGGAGATCAGACCCATCGCAATTCCAGCAACCGGCGCCTTCAACGGGACACCAGCGTTGAGCAGCGAGAGCGTCGACGCGCACACCGAACCCATCGACGTGGACCCGTTAGAGCCGAGAGCCTCGGACACTTGGCGAATGGCGTAGGGGAACTCCTCACGACCCGGCAGCACCGGCACCAACGCACGCTCGGCAAGAGCACCGTGACCGATTTCGCGACGCTTCGGCGAACCCACCCGGCCGGTCTCGCCCGTGGAGTACGGCGGGAAGTTGTAGTGGTGCATGTAGCGCTTTGTGGTCTCTGGCGCCAACGTGTCCAGCTGCTGCTCGAGCTTGAGCATGTTCAGCGTGGTCACACCAAGAATCTGCGTTTCGCCACGCTCGAAAATGGCCGAGCCGTGCGCACGCGGGATGTAGCCGACTTCTGCAGACAGACTGCGGATGTCGCTGATGCCACGACCGTCGATGCGGATCTTGTCTCGCAGCACTCGCTGGCGAACCTGCTTCTTGGTGACTGAGCGCAGCGCCGCACTGATTTCCTTTTCGCGGCCCTCGAACTGCTCGGCCAACTCTGCGACGACCTTCGCCTTGACGGCGTCGAGCGCGGTCTCGCGCTCCTGCTTGCCAGCGATGGTCAACGCCTTTGCGAGCTCATCAGCGGCGACCTGATAAACCGCGTCGTAGGCATCCTGCTCGTAGTCGGCGAAAACCGGGAAGATGCCAGTGGGCTTCGCAGCCACAGCGGCAAGCTTGGACTGCGCCTCACACAGCACCCGGATGAACTTCTTGGACGCCTCCAGACCCTCAGCCACGACTTCCTCGGTCGGAGCGGCAGCGCCGTTGCGAACCAATTGGTACGTGTGCTCGGTGGCTTCTGCCTCCACCATCATGATGGCGACATCGTCCCCGACGACGCGACCAGCGACGACCATGTCGAAGACTGCGTCCTGCAGTTGCGAGTGGTTCGGGAACGCAACCCACTGACCCTTGATCAGCGCAACGCGCACACCACCAATCGGGCCAGAGAACGGCAGACCAGCGAGTTGAGTGGACATAGACGCAGCGTTGATCGCGACTACGTCATAGAGGTGGTCAGGGTTCAGCGACATGACCGTCACGACGACCTGGATTTCGTTGCGCAGGCCAGAAACAAACGACGGACGCAGCGGACGATCGATGAGTCGACAGGTCAAGATGGCGCTTTCGCTCGGTCGTCCCTCACGACGGAAGAACGAACCGGGAATTCGACCAGCGGCATACATCCGCTCTTCGACATCGACGGTGAGCGGGAAGAAGTCGAAATGGTCGCGCGGCTGCTTGCTTGCAGTGGTCGCTGAGAGCAGCATGGTCTCGTCGTCTAGGTAGGCCACGGCGGTGCCAGCGGCCTGCTGAGCGAGACGACCAGTTTCGAACCGGATGGTGCGGGTTCCGAAGGACCCGTTGTCGATGACCGCGTCAGCGATGTGGACTTCATTGGACATAGTGGTTTGGTGCCTTCCTCGATGAATGAGCCGTCGTCACAAGACACGAGCACGTGACGGTCATCGATCGAGGACCACGGCCCCGCGCTCATGTGCAGCGGTTCCGGAGCCCACTACCGAGGACCGACGGTCGCTCGGTGCTCCAACTCTGAACTCAGGTGCCAGGTGTTCAGTAGATCCCCCAACGCCGACACCCCACCTGGCTCGGTGGCGTCGACCTGGGACGTCAGCGGCGGATACCGAGGCGCTCGATCACCGCGCGGTAGCGCGCGATGTCGACCTTGGTCAGGTACTGCAGCAGGCGACGGCGCTGGCCGACGAGCAGCAGCAAGCCGCGACGACTGTGGTGGTCCTGCTTGTTGGCCTTGAGGTGCTCGGTCAAGTCGTTGATCCGGCGGGTCAGCAGTGCAATCTGCACTTCCGGGCTGCCGGTGTCGCCCTCACTGCGGGCGTACTCCTTGATGATGGCGTCCTTGGTGGCGGCGTCGAGTGCCATGGTGAATCTGCCTTTCGGGCGCGGGCGCTCCCATCGGATGATGGGAGGTTAGGCGCGGTATCCAGGGCGCCCGCCCCAGAACCGTCAGCCCGCAGGCTACCAGCCACGGTTACGCCACGCTCAGGCGCACCTGTCGCGGCTCGCTTTCCAGCGCCTAGGCATGGGATGCTCTGCGGGTGGAATCGCTGGCTCTCATCGCAGCCGTCATCGTCGCGCTCGCAGCAATGGGCGGTCCGTTAGCGCTGCTGCTGTCGTTTCTGCCGATGCGCTGGACACGCGTGGTCGCCATCATCCTTGGCAGCATCGCCGCACTGGACGGAGCTCGGCTGGTGTGGTTGCAAGTCTCAATCGGCGCGACGCTGATGGGCGCCCTCGGCGTGCTCACCGGCGGAGTTGCCCTGTGGCGCTGCCTGCGCCGACCTCGCACGCCCATGGGGATGCCTGCGGTGCCGCCAGACCAATTCGACAACGATTCCAACTCACCTGAACCAGACGCGCCGGGTGAGCAGCAGGAGCGCCCATGACTAAGCCGAACACCCGGCTGAGCCTGCTCGCCTGTGCACTGCTCGTGGGCAGCACCGCGCTGACATCTGCCACGCCTGCATCTGCAGCGACCGCAGCGTCGTGTATCGGGGCCGACACCATCGCGTTAACGAACGCCGGATTCGAGAGCCCGGCCATCGCCGCCCGCTCCTACCGCATCATGAGCGAGTCGAATGTGCCTGGCTGGTCGACGACCGCATCTGACCGACAGATTGAGTTGTGGTCTGCCGGATTTGGGAATGTCACCCCCGCAGAAGGCCAGCAGTTTGCCGAGCTCAACGCCAACATGACCTCCGCGCTCTACCAGGATGTCACCACCACGCCCGGTGCGCGTGTCACCTGGTCGCTGGCGCACCGCGGGCGTTCGGGGGTCGACACCATGCGCGTGGTCATCGGCCGCCCCGGCGGAACCCTCGCCGAAGTCGCCCGAATGTCCGACGGAACCAGCGGCTGGGGTCGCCACAGCGGCACGTACGTCGTACCCGCTGGTCAGACCACGACCCGCTTCGCTTTCGAAGCGGTCTCCACCGCCGGTGGCAATCCCACCGTGGGTAATTTCTTGGACGACATCTCCTTCGGCACGCCGGCGTGCATCGAGTTGACCAAGCAGGTCACAGTGCTTGGAGACGCCGTGCCGGGTGGCCGGCTGCGCTGGAGTATCACCGCCACGAACATCGGTGGTTCGCCTGCGACGGGACTCACCATCACCGACTCTGCGCCGCTGCACACCGCCTACGCCCCAGGCAGTTTGCGCGTGCACACGGGTCCACGCGCCGGATCGGTGACCGATGCCAGCGACGCAGACGCTGGCAGTGCTGGTGGCGGCAAGGTGTCCTGGACTCCGTTCGGCGCCTCCAACATCGCAGGTCGCATCAACCCGCAGGAAAAAATCACCGTGTCTTTCGAAACGATCATCGCCGATGACGCAGCCGGAGCGCAGGTGAGCAACCGCGCTGATGCGCGCTACACCGCCGATGGGACTCAACAGGATGTCGAGTCCAACCAGGCAACCGTCGAAGTCGCCGAGGTGGCCGATGTCTATGTTCACAAACTTTTTGATGCTGAGTCCGTGACCGCTGTCGGCGGAGTCGGGCCAGCGACCTTCACGATTGTGGTGGGCAACCTCGGTCCGTTCGGAGCGGACGGCATCACTCTGACCGACCCGCTGCCTGACGGCCTCAGCGTTGACTCCACCGCGATCACCATCGACGGCTCCCCCGCCGGCAGCCTGTGCAGCATCTCTGGCACGCCAGCGACTTTGCAGTGCCTCATCGGTGACTTGGCCCCAGGCGCAATCCGCAGTGTCGTGGTGCCAGCAACATTCACCAAAGTAACGCCGGGCATCTTCGTGGTCGAGAATGCTGCTGAAGCATGGCCAGCGGGCACTTACGACATCAACGGCGCGAACAACCTGTCAACCGCGCAACTGGTGTTTGATCCTGGGCCGGCCGCCGATGTCACGGTGAAAGTGGCCGCACCAGTCACCCGCTTCCTGCCCGGTGAACGCGCCACATGGGTTATCGAAACGATGAACACCACCGAGCTTGGGCTGGCCGCCACAGGAGTGAGCACCACGGTGCAGTTGCCAGCAGCACTAGAGGACGTGGACCTGCCCGTCGGCTGCACCTTGACCGCCCCGACTACTGCGACTTGTTCTGTCGGCACGCTGGCAGCCCTGGGATCCACGGTGTTCTCAATCAGCGGAAGGATTGCCGCCAGTGCCCCTGCCGACCAATCCTTGACGTTGACGGCAACGGTCAGTGCGGACGATGGCTGCGACAGTGATGCCACCAACAATGTCGATGCTGCGACGGTGTCCGTAGACCGGCCTGGGCGAGTCGAAGTACGCAAGGTTGCACTCGATCCAGTGACTCAAGCTCGCACCCGCTTTGAAGTGACCGTGGTGTCGGTCGGTGAATTCGAAGCCCGCGATGTCGTGCTGACAGATGTCGCGGATGCGACTGCGACAGCGGTGTCGTTCCCGGATGACTGCACGGTCGAGGCGGACGATTCGGTTCGCTGCGAACTTGGCACATTGGAACCAGGCGATGCACGAACGCTGCTGTTCGAGTTCACGACCACTGACTTGAACTCGGCGCTGACCAACACGGCCACCGCGACGGGCAGCAATACCGGCGACCCGGTTAGTGCAAGCGCCAAGGCCCTGCCCATCATCCCGGAATACAGCGAGCGTTCGATTCCGGGCGGGCTGCCGCCGGCCCCGCCGCCGCCACCGATGGCTTTCACCGGCGCATCGGGTCACCCCCTGAGCGCACTCGCGCTGCTACTGCTAGCGGCTGGGGTGGCGCTGCTCACCGTTGTGCGGCGCAGACGCTCCTAACAGTGGCCACATCGTCAGCGATTGCAGCCATCAACGTTGGCACATCGGGGTACACCTGTTGCCCGCGAATGCGGTCGATGAACTCCAATTGCACTTCTTGACCGTAAAGGTCAAGACTCGCCGGCGCATCGAGTGCATACGCCTCGATGCGACGTTGCGTGCCGCCAAACTGCGGGTTCGTGCCGATGGACACGGCCGCATCGAACTGTGCGCCGGTGGCGAGCCAAGTGAGTCGACCCGCGTAGACGCCGTCGGCTGGCACGCACGCAGTGGTGTCGACGTCGATATTTGCCGTGGGATAGCCCAGCTCGCGGCCGCGAGCATCACCGTGCACCACCGGTCCGCGCACACGATGCGGCCGACCCAAGATGACCGCAGCCCCCGCGACATCGCCACGAACAATGAGCTCTCGGATTCGGGTACTCGACCACGCTGCCTCGTCTCCGACCAGATCCACGGCATCGACTGTGAAACCACGTTCGCCTCCAAGTTGCGACAACGTGGA
>CAYFKX010000002.1:0-18661 GCA_964343545.1 uncultured Bifidobacteriaceae bacterium
GACATGGTGAACCAGACGCGTTTGCCCCCCACGGTCCTGCCTACCAATGGGTTCGGGTACCGATGGTGTCGCCGAGCTCACCTTTGCGACGTTAGTGAGCGGGGCAGCGGTACTTCTCGGGATTACTCCAAATTAGTGCGGCTTAGTGCCGTCAGCGCCTGGTCAGTCAGGCGGTACTTCGTCCACTCCGACAGTGGTACCGCCGCTATCGATGTATAGAAGCCGATGGCCAGTTCGTTCCAGTCCAGCACCGACCACTCCAGTCGTCCATAGTCTCGCCGCAGCGCTTCCCGTGCCAGTTCGGCGAGCAAGAGCTTGCCGAGCCCATGACCACGAGACTCAGGGCGAACGAATAGGTCCTCCAGATACATGCCGTGACGGCCTTGCCACGTTGAGAAACTCGTGAACCACAGCGCAAAGCCTGCGACGACGCCGTCTACCTCGCCGATGATGCAGTGAACGAGTGGGCTTGAGCCGAACAGCGCAGTACGTAACTGCTCAAAGGTGGCGGTTGCGGCGGCAGGCTCGCGTTCGTACTCGGCAAGCTCGCGAATCATCAAGAGGATGTCCTCGACGTCGGCGACCCCCGCTGCGCGGACGCGGATATGGCGTTTGGCGGTGTCTGCCACGGTCAATTCACCGAGGGCGAGGGGACTGGTGAACGCGATTTGTCCGCGCCGTCGGTTCGGCTTACGAAATGCACCGAGTAGAAGTCACGGCTTGTGGCCGAGAACCAGCGGTACAGCGGCTTCTTGAAGTCCAGCACCTTGTGCGCGAGAGGACGTCGCGAGCTGCTACCCGATGTGGGTTGGGTAAACCAGTAACCAGCGGCCCAATCGGGGTTGATGTCCAGTTGCATCGCACGTACCGCCCCGGCTGCGTGCAAGACGTGTGCGAGGGTCCGCGCTGACAGGCTGTCGCCCACAGCAAACACCACGTCGCCATCGGCTCGAATTCCAACGCCGGTGCGCCATACGTAGTGCACGCCATCCAAAGTTGCTCCCCAGTTGCTCTTGACTGCGGCTTCGGCTGAGGCAGTCACGCGACCGTGGTCGACCAACAGTTTGAGGTTCTGTCGCACTGACGTCACATCAGGACTCATTGCCACACGCGAACCCCACTCGCCGATATCCACCCGGCCGTCGCGGTAGGTCACCAACGACGCTGAGCCGGCTTGAAGTCGTCCGACCGTGTGCCCGTTGAGGTAAAAGCCGCCGCGAGCGTCGCTGACCTTGAACCCGCCGGGAAAGGCCGCGACGACCGAGGAATACATGTCAGTCGTGATGCGGTCTGCCACTGCGAACTTCTTAACATCGCCGGGATCTTCATAGCCGGGATGAAGTTGTAGACGTGTGTGTTGATGGTCGAACAGCATCACCGCTGTGAGATACGAGGTGTGCGTTGAGTCTGGCCGCAGGTAGGCCACGTGAACCAGCGGCTTGCCCGCGCGCACCACAACTGGCTGCCACACGCCCTCGTGAGGAATTGGCTCACCGCTAGCCACTGGAGGTATTGGCTGCAAATCCTGCTTTGATTCAATCGTGGCGGTTGGGGTGGCAGTGGGCGAGATTGTGGCGGTTCCACCCACCCTCGGGGGGTTCAGTTTGTAGCGCACCTGCTCGTAAGCCGTGATGGCGAAACCGAGTCCATGCGCCCGACCCCACACCCCAAGTTTCACAATGAGCGGGTCGCTACCAGGTGCCCGAGCCGCATCCCACAGCACCGCGCTGGCGATGAGAACCAGAGCCGAAGCCACGACAGCCAGCCTGCGTCGTCGACGTCGTCGACGTGAGGCACGCAGTTGCGGTGACTGGTCCTTCTGTGCCATCTCATCCGTCATCTTGGGTGGGGGATTGCGGTTGCACCCCACTGTAACCACGAATCGCTACGGTAGTGCCGTCCCCGCCCCGGTAGCCGAGGAGTGCTTGTGAGCAGTCAAGTGCACACCCGCGCACGCGGTGGACTGTTGAGCGCCCTTCGCCCCCGTCAATGGCTGAAGAACGCGTTGGTCGCAGCGGCTCCGCTGGCTGGTGGCGAGATTTTCCAGTGGGCCGTGGCTGGACGGGTCTTGGTGCTATTCGTGCTGCTGTGCGCTGTGTCTGCAGCCGGTTACCTGCTCAATGATGTGCGCGATATCGAGTACGACCGAGCGCATCCGGACAAGCGCCATCGCGCCATCGCATCTGGTGCTATCTCGCCAACAACTGCACTGGGGTTTGCTGCATTGCTGGTGGCCTCGGCCCTGTTCTGCGCGCAGGCAATGTTTGGAGTTGCGGTCACCGCGTTGCTGGCCGCGTACATCGTGACGACCGCAAGTTATTCGCTGTGGTTGAAGTCTGTGCCGGGCGTGGAGATGGTGGTGTTGTCTGCAGGTTTCCTGTTGCGTGCGGTCATCGGAGGGTCTGGCACCGGCACGGTCGTGTCTGGTTGGTTCCTTGTCGTCATCTGCGCTTCGGCTCTCTTGGTGGTTTCGGGCAAACGCTCATCGGAACTGTCTCGTGAGGTCGAAAGTCCAACGTCTACTCACGCGAGATCGGCGCTGAACTCCTACTCTCCGTCGTATCTCAGGTCGGTTACCGTCATGTCCGCCCTCGTGGCTGTCGCTGGTTACGCAACGTGGGTGCTTTTGGTCGGGGCACATCGCAATGAGTCGCTGCTAGTGACTTGCTCGCTTGCGCCGCTGGCCCTGGCCTATCTGCGGTACGCACGCATCATCAGACATGCGGGTGCGGAAGCCCCAGAGGTTGTGCTGCTGCGGGACCGCACCATGGTTGTGTGTGGTGTGACGTGGGCGGTGCTGTTCGCGGCAGCCGTTGTGATGTCTCCGTGAGCCGACAGCTGTTCGCCGGCTGGGGCGGCACTGCTGGGAGTTGGGCGGACGCCGCGGCGCCTGCGCATACCGATGAGTTGGCGCGACTGCTCACCTCTGGTGATGGCTACGTCATCGCTCGCGGCCTCGGTCGGTCATACGGCGACGCAGCCCAGAGCGCGGGCGGTCTGGTCGTCTCCGTAGCAGCACTGAACGCAGTGGCAGGTTGGGAACGCGACGACCGAGTGATCACCTGTGGTGCGGGTGTGACTTTGCTGGACCTCATCAACGCCGCTGTCCCGCGTGGTTTGTTCATTCCAGTCTCCCCAGGCACGGCAATGGTCACTGTCGGTGGTGCCATCGCGGCCGATGTACACGGTAAGAATCACCACAACGCGGGTTCCTTCGGCGACCACGTCCGCAGTTTGCGACTGATGACGGCCGACGGGGTCGTTCACCGGTTAGAACGCGGGAGTCGAGAGTTTGCGGCGACGATTGGCGGAATGGGACTGACTGGCATCATTCTTGAAGCTGACATCGAGATGCTCCCCATCGTCGGCAATGTCATGTCAGTCACGACGGTACGAACTCGCGATCTAGATGACACATTGACTCAACTCGAAAGTGCAGATGCTGCTCGCTACTCAGTCGCTTGGCTTGATGTCCTCGCACAGGGAACTGCGTTTGGTCGCGGCATCGTGACCTCCGGCGACCACGCGGAGACGGCGCGCTCCGGCCGAGGAGGGCTGCTTCAACGCCCAAAGCTCAGCGCGCCCCGCCATCTGCCCAGTGGTCTGTTGAACCGCCACACGGTGAGCGCATTCAACGCTGGGTGGTACCACCGGGCACCCCGTTTGCGCGAGGGTGAGCGGCAGAGTATCCGCGAGTTCTTCCATCCGTTGGATTCGATTGCGCAATGGAATCGGGTGTACGGACGCTCCGGGTTCGTTCAATACCAGTTCGTTGTTCCTGACGTGAGCACAGAGGTTTTGCGGGTTATCTTGCGAAGGTTTGCGGCTGACTCAGTTGCGTCATTCCTGACTGTGCTCAAGCGCTTCGGTCCAGGCAATGATTCACCGCTGTCGTTCCCAATTGCCGGTTGGACTTTGGCTATTGACATCCCGACCAAGACGCCTGGCTTGGCACGGACGCTTGTCTGGGTCGATGAGCAGGTCGCCGCTGCTGGTGGCCGCGTTTATCTCGCCAAGGATTCACGTATGTACCCCGAAACAGTTCGGGCGATGTATCCCCGAATCGCGGAATTCCTCGAAGTACGCGAGCAGATGGATCCGGACGGACGTTTCGCCTCCGATCTCGCGCGGCGTTTGCGAATCTGAGCCACGGTGCAGGGTTAGTAGTCTGACGACGTGATGAACGCCTTGGGTGAACCGCAGCGCATCGTGCTGCTCGGGGGGACGTCTGAGATCGGCCTGGCGGTCGTTGAGCGACTGGCTAGTCAACCGTGCGAGGTCGTACTCGTGGGTCGCGATGAGCAGGCGCTGACCGCCAGCGCGGCGCAGCTCTCTGCGCACGGGCACACGTTGCATACGGTCGTGTGCGATGCCGCGGCCATCGATTCCCGACCCGCTGCATTAGCCAGCGCGATGGCAGCAGATACCGATGTCATCGTTGTTGCCGTAGGCGTGCTGCCGCACGAGCAGATGCACGACGTGGCCGCAGATGTGGCAACGCTGCGAGCCAACGGCCTTGGCGCCACGTCGTGGTTGCTTCACGCGTATGACCACCTGCACCGCCAGGGCCACGGCACGCTGGTAGTCCTGTCATCCTTCGCAGTGGCTAGACCTCGGCCGAGCAACTTCATCTACGGTGCTGGAAAAGCGATGTTGGACTTCGTTGCGCGCGGTCTGGTGGACAGTGGCGCGCCGGGTATCAACATCCTGCTGGTCCGCCCTGGCTTTGTCCGCACGCGGATGACGGCAGGTCGAAAGGCACCCGCGTGGTCAGTTCGTCCAGCGGCGGTTGCCGATGCAGTTGCCGACCGGGTGACGGGCCCCAGCCAGGTGGTGTGGGTTCCTGGGCTGCTGCGGTGGGTAGCCCGCGTTGTTCAGGTGCTTCCACTGGGACTGTTGCGCCGGGTGGATCGGTAATCGCAGCGGCAGCCGGGCGGTGCCGTCGCGGTCTGGCAACTGCATGTGAGTCTTGACCTGATGTAGCGTCACGCGCCATGGCCCTCCTGCGGCGCATTCTGCGCAAAACCGTTATCTCGCTGGTCGTCATCTTCGCGTTGCTCTGGGTAGCGACACTGTTCCTGCGCTACCCCAATCCGATCGCGGCAGCGCGCTTGGGATTGGCGATGCCTTCGGCCACCGTCAAGTTAATGCCGTCCAATGACATTGCAGCAACCAAGCCAGTGACCCTGGGCCAGGCCAGTGCCGAGGCCCTGCCAACGGAAGTCTCTTGGTGGCAAGGCCCGACCGTGAAGGCCGGCCTAGTCCCTGCCGGAGCGACGCGCAAGAACTTGACCGAGTTTCTCACTGAGACGAAGACCAATGCGTTCATCGTCATGCGAGACGGCAAGGTCACCTATGAGTGGTACGCGCCTGGCATCACGAAGCAAACGCAGTTGCCGTCCTACTCAGTTGCCAAGACAGTCGTCGGCATCCTCGCTGGGCAGGCGATCGCTGCGGGCAAACTCAAGGAGAGCGACACTTTTGTCTCTATGTTTCCGCAGTTCAAGTCCGGCAACGATTTTGACACTGTGACGCTTGGGCAATTGCTGGATATGAAGGGCGGCGTTGACGTCATCGATGACTACCCGTCTGGGCCAGCTGGCTGGTTCAAGCCCGTAGCACAGATGTATGCGACCACGGACATGATGTTCTTCCTACGCGGTCACCACAAGATGCTCTACACCCCAGGCAGTCGGGCGGATTACCGCAGCATTGACGCCCAACTCGCCGGGATGATGGTGCGTAAAGCGACTGGTAAGTCATTGGCTGACCTCATGGCCACTCAGGTGTTCCCGCAGATGGGCGCGGAGTTCCCCGCCTCCTGGGGAGCAGACCGCAAGGGCGGAATTGAACGGGGGTTCTGTTGCCTCAACATGGCGGCCCGGGACTACGCCAAGCTCGGCCAACTCTTTGTCACCGGCGGAACTGGTCCCAACGGCAGAGTGATTGACCCGGTGTGGTTCGAAAGACTTCGTTACCCATCAGTGCCAAGCTTTGGCGAGAACAAATGGGGTTACGGAGCTTTCATGTGGCATCCGCGACCAGATGCTCTGTTCATGACTGGGCTCAACGGACAGTATGTGCTGGCCGTGCCGAGCCTGAAGACGGTGGTAGTCAAGTTGAGCGACGACACCATTGGCGGGGTCACCGCGCAGTCTTTCCAAGCGATGTTTGAAGTCGCGAACAATGTGGACTGACGACGAACCAGGCTCCTGAAACGGGCAAAGCACTCACCATAATGACTGTGGCCCACCGCATTCGCGGTGGGCCACAGTCATTGACACAGCGTCAGGCCTTCTTGGTCTCCCAGAAAATCTCAGCGATTTCGTCAATCTTGGCGATCAGCGACTCTGCGACTGCGACATCAGTTGTGCCCTTGGTACCTCCGGCGCCGGCCAACTTCGTTGCTTCGTTGAATAAGGAGTTCAACTGCGGATAGTTTTCGAAGTGCGGCGCCTTGAAATAGTCAGTCCACAGCACCCAGAGGTGATGCTTCACTAGGTCCGAACGTTCTTCCTTAATCGCGACTGCACGCGCTTTGAAGTCCGCGTCGGAAGAGCCGTGGTACTTCTCCATGCACGCCTTCACGGACAAGGCCTCGATTCGCGCCTGCGCGGGGTCATAGACGCCGCAGGGCAGGTCGCAGTGCGCATGCACGATGGTGCGCGGACGAAGCAGGTTCTTCAGCATCGCAGTTTCCTCCGAAAGTTTTCAGTTTGGGCTGACGTTGTCGTGGTGGTCCGCCGAGGCGACTCTGCGGACGGTCGCGAGCCTAGCCATGGTCACTCGAGGGCACATCTCTTATGTCGAGCCGCGCACCTGCCCGGGTTGAAGCGGCTGTGTCGATGCTGGCAGGCTCGTGCGCGTGCCGATGGGACTCTTCGCTGTGGAGGTATCAGGTCACTCAATGATGCCCACCTTCGCTCACGGTGACTGGCTGTTGGCGCGTCGCGGGGGGCGCGTGCGGACCGGGCTGCGCGTTGTGGCCCGTCATGAGCCGGTAGGGCTTGTGGTCAAAAGGGTGATCTCAGTCCGCTCGGAGCCGACAGGTTTGCAGGTATGGCTTGAGGGCGATAACCCTGAGCCAGCGGCCAGCACGGACTCCCGTGACTTCGGTTGGATTGACGTCGACCGCATTGTGGGGACAGTCCTGTTTCGCTATCGCCGTGGTCGCAGCCACTCGAGCCGCTGAAGGACTAGGTTGCGAGTGTGTTCGCAGTCACTGCCCATCGCGCCAATCCCGACGACCCGCTCGCTGGGCTGGTCTGCGGGGAGCACCCTGAACGCGTCGTCCCAGATGGCTGGGTGCGGGTCAAAGTGCGCGCGGCCAGCGTCAACCATCACGACCTTTGGACTTTGCGCGGGGTGGGCATTGCGCCAGAGCGACTGCCGATTGTGCTCGGTTGCGATGCCGCCGGTATCGAAGTCGCGACCGGTCGCGAAGTCATCGTGCACAGTGTTATCGCCGACCCTTCTGCCACGGGTGATGAGACAACTGATCCCAGCCGCTCACTGTTGTCGGAGATGCACGACGGCACTTTCGCCGAGTACGTCCAGGTCCCTGCGCGAAACCTCGTGGACAAGCCAGCTGCGATGTCGTGGGAGGACGCAGCGTGCCTGCCCGTTGCTTGGCTCACTGCGTTTCGCATGTTGCAGCGCAAGTCAGGGCTGCGCTCAGGCGACACAGTCTTAGTCCAAGGCGCTTCTGGGGGAGTGGCCAGTGCAGCCATCGCCATTGCGCGCGCGGCTGGTTATCGCGTCTGGGTGTGCACCCGTGGTGAGGCAAAGGCAGCTTTTGCTACCAGCCTCGGTGCACATGAGGTGTTCGAAACTGGTTCGCGCTTGCCAGAGCGGGTCGATGCGGTCATCGAGACCATCGGCGAAGCGACCTGGGCACATTCCTTGCGGTCGCTGCGACCAGGTGGCACGGTGGTCGTCTCGGGCTCAACAAGTGGGGCGAACCCGCCAGCGGACCTCGCACGAGTCTTCTTCCTGCAACTCAGCATCGTCGGTTCGACGATGGGAACGTTGGAAGAGTTGCGCGAGTTGGTTCAGTTCTGTGTTGACACCGGAATCCGCCCGAGCATCGACCGAGTCCTGCCGATGGCGCAGGCCAGTGAGGCCTTGGCCGCGATGCTCAGAGGTGAACTTCTGGGCAAAGCGGTTCTAACTCTTGACTGAGCGAGGGGCTACTCGGGCCCTACTCATCATCGCCGAGTCGGGCTAGCCAGGTGGCAAGCCGTTCGACCGGGATTTCAAAGTCCGGATTGTCGTCGACGAACTCAGTCAGACGCTCGGCCAACCACGACAACGTGACCGATTCTTCGCCCCGTCGCTTTGCTAACTCCTCAATCCCGCGATCAGTGAAGTACATACCCAGCCCCGACTACGCCAGTGCCGCATCGAGCAGCGCAGCCTGCTCTACCTCGTGAACCTTGTGCGAGCCGACGCTCGGTGACGAGGTCGCCTCACGTGAGACGCGCTGCAGCGAGCGACCGAGCTTGTCACTGAGGTTCAAGAGCATGAAGCTCCACGCACCTTGGTTTGCCGGCTCCTCTTGCAGCCACGCAACCTGAGCGGACTCGGGGTATCGCGCAAGCGCTTCATGGATGTCGTCTAGCGGTAACGGTGCCAACCGCTCCACGCGAACGACCGCCACGTCCGTGATTCCCCGCTTGTCGCGCTCGGCAACAGCTTCCCAGGCCACCTTGCCCGCACACAGCAGAACCTTGCGAACGCCGGCCGCCGGCACGCTGGTGTCGGCGATGACGGGGTTGAACTGTCCGCCAGTGAAGTCGGCGCGTGCGCTGCTGGCAATCTTGGCGCGCAACATGGACTTGGGCGTCATCACGACCATCGGCTTGTGGTGGCCAGCCAACGCCTGCCAACGCAGCAGGTGGAAGTAGGACGCTGGGGTCGAGGGCATCGCTACGGTCATGTTGTCTTGGGCGCACATCGCGAGGTAGCGCTCGAGGCGGGCGGAGGAGTGGTCCGGTCCTTGGCCCTCATAGCCGTGTGGCAGGAGCAGCACCACACCGGATGTCTGTGCCCACTTCTGCTCACTGCTGCTGATGAACTCGTCAATGATGGTCTGCGCGCCGTTAGCGAAGTCGCCGAACTGCGCTTCCCACATCACCAGCGACTGCGGCGCAGCAACGCTGTAGCCATACTCAAAGCCCATCGCGGCGAACTCGCTGAGCAGTGAGTCGTAGACGTCGAACCGAGTGCCAGGTGCGCACAGTTGCTGCAAGGGCGCGTACTGCTCTCCGTTCTCGCGGTCGACGATGACGGCATGGCGTTGGCCAAATGTTCCGCGTTTGCAGTCTTGCCCAGCCAAGCGGACGCTGACGCCCGCGCGCAGCAGTGTCCCGAAGGCAAGAGTCTCTCCCATACCCCAGTCGATGGTGCCTTCCGCCACCATCGACTGTCGGCGCTGCAACTGAGGTGCCAAGCGCGGGTGGACGTTGAACTCGGCCGGGATGCTCACCTGGGTGGCGATGACGGCGTCAATATCCGCCTCGCTTACCGAGGTGTCGATGCGCGCGGGGAACGCGGCGTTGCGTTGCTCGCTTGCGGCCGCGCCACCCGCTGCGATGACATCGCGGGTCTCGCTAAATGCACTCTCAAGGAGGTCCTGGTAGGCCTTCAGCGACGACTCCGCCTCGTCCACGGTGATGTCACCGCGGCCGACCAACGACTCGGTATAGAGCTTGCGCACCGAGCGCATGGTGTCGATGACCGAGTACATCTGCGGTTGGGTCAGTGACGGGTCATCAGCCTCGTTATGCCCGCGGCGCCGGTAGCACACGAGATCAACGACAACGTCCTTGTGGAAGGTTTGTCGGAACTCGAAGGCCAAGCGGGCTGCGCGGACAACCGACTCCGGGTCGTCGCCATTCACATGAAAGATTGGGGCTTGAATCATGCGGGCTGCGTCGGAGCAGTATTCCGATGAGCGTGAGTAGCGCGGCGATGTGGTGAACCCGACCTGGTTGTTCACGATGACGTGCACAGTCCCGCCGGTGCGGTATCCCTCCAATTGCGACATGTGCAAGGTCTCGGCAACAACGCCTTGACCTGCGAACGCGGCATCACCGTGCAGCAGCATGGGAACAATGGGGAAAGTCTCAGGTTGACCCAGAGCATCCTGCTTCGCCCTCACGATGCCTTCGAGCACAGGGTTGACGGCCTCGAGGTGGGAGGGGTTCGCGGCCAAATAAACCGCACACGCATTGCCTGCTCGGGAGGTGAAAGTGCCTTCGGTGCCCAGGTGGTACTTCACATCGCCGGAGCCGTGAACCGAGTTCTCCATTGCGCCAGTGCCCTCGAACTCGCGGAAGATCTGGGAATAGGACTTCCCGGCGATGTTTGCGAGCACGTTGAGGCGACCGCGGTGGGGCATTCCGATGCAGACCTCGTGGACACCGTCATCGGCCGCAGATTCCAAAATGGCGTCAACGAGAGCAATCATCGACTCGCCGCCCTCTAAAGAGAACCGCTTCTGTCCGACGTACTTCGTCTGTAGGAACGTCTCGAATGCCTCTGCCTTGTTCAGCCGACTCAAAATGCGCAACTGCTCGTCGCGGTTGAGTTTGGGCTGAGGCCGCTCAAGCCTCTCTTGAAACCAACGACGCTGCTCCGGGTCGGAGATGTGCATGTACTCGACTCCGATTTGCCGCGCGTACGCATCACGCAGCACTCCAAGGATGTCGCGCAGCCGCATGAACGCCTTGCCGCCGAAGCCACCCGTGGGAAACTCGCGGTCCAGGTCCCACAACGTCATTCTGTGGGCTTCGAGTTCAAGGTCTGGGTGGCTGCGCGGGTGGTCGTGGAGTGGATCCAGATTCGCCATCAGATGACCACGCACACGGAAGGCGTGAATCAGCTGCTGCACTCGCACTGCCTTGTCTAGGTCGGAGTCGTGCGTGGCTGCAATGTCCTTGGCCCAGCGGATTGGCACGTAGGGAATGCGCATCGCACTGAAGACGTCGTCATAGAAGCCGTCATGCCCGATCAAGTTCTCATGCACCCGGCGCAGGAAGTCTCCACTCTGGGCTCCCTGGATGATGCGGTGGTCATACGTCGAGGTCAAAGTGACAACCTGGCTGACGGCGTATTTCGCAAGCGTCTCCGGGCTGGCCCCCTGCCATTCCGCGGGGTACTCCATTGCGCCGACACCGACAATCAAGCCTTGACCAGCCATCAGTCGGGGGACTGAGTGAACCGTGCCGATGGTGCCAGGGTTGGTCAAGGATGCGGTCGCGCCAGCGAAATCCTCCACGACCAGCTTGCCCCCGCGTGCCTTGCGCACCATGTCCTCGTAGGCGTTCCAGAACTGCGCGAAGTCCATGCTTTCTGCGCCCTTGATAACCGGCACAAGTAACTGACGGGTGCCGTCGGGCTTGGCAAGGTCGATGGCGAGCCCGAGGTTGATACGCGTATGGCGGACCAGTGAAGCCTTTCCGTCGACTTCTGTGTAACTCACGTTCATGTCGGGCATTGACTTCAACGCTTGGACGATGGCGTACCCGATGATGTGTGTGAACGACACCTTCCCGCCACGTCCTCGGGCGAGGTGGTTGTTCATCACGATCCGGTTGTCCACCATAAGTTTGGCGGGGACGGCGCGCACCGACGTCGCTGTTGGCACCGTCAGCGACTGCTCCATGTTGGTGACCACCTTTGCCGCAATTCCGCGTAAAGGCTCAACCACAAAGTCGGGTGCCGGCACCGAAGGTGTTGCGGGGGGCTTCGGCGTCGAGACAGGTGCGGTGGCTTGTCCTGCGGCGGTACTCGGCGCATCACTGGTGACCGTCGCTGACGCTGTTGGTGTCACCACAGGTGTGCTCGCGGGCTGCCCGGGACGGTAGTCGGCGAAGAAGTCCCACCAAGCGGGGTCGACCAGGGCCTTGTTCTGCAGGAATTGTGCGTACAACTCATCCACCAGCCACTGATTCGCGCCGAAGGCGTCAGTGGGAAGCGGGGCCTCGGTCGTCATTGCTCACGCCCTCCTGAGTGTCGGGCCACTCCGTCACAGCAGGGTCAAGGGTACGCGTGCGCGTTGCGACCGACCTCCTGCAGGTGCGATTCGCGCGAGGCTGGGGCACAGTGCCCGTATGGAAAGCCAGCAAGAGCGCGGCCTAGGCGAGCGTTTTGCCGTGGTCACCGGCGGCACCCGGGGGATTGGCAAGTCCGTCGCCATGGGATTGGCCCGAGACGGGGTACAGGTGCTGGTCGTGGGCCGGCACGAGGACCGGGTGCAAACCATGCTTGCTGAAGCACACAGCGAAGGCCTGGCCATGACGGGCTTGGCAACTGACCTAGCGCAGCCCACTGCGGTTGCAGCGCTACGTGCTGCGACCCAGGACTGGCCGCACGTTGACATCCTCGTGGCCAGCGCCGCCGTCATGAGCGCGCCAGCCTCCAAACTCGTGCATACCAGCGCCGAACATTGGCGGGAAATTCTTGCTGTGAACTTGGATGGGGTGTTCCACACGTTCACGGCGTTTGTTCCACACATGGTGCAGCGCCGACAAGGCGTTGTCGTCGCGCTGAGCGCCTGCCTGGGCCGCATGAGCGGACCTGGTACTGCAGGCGGGCTCGCTCCCTACCGGGTGTCGAAAGCGGCCGTCAACGCGCTGGTGCGCAACACGGCTGCTGAGGTCGGGGGCGGGCGTCGGGGTGTCTACGTTGATGCGGTCTGCCCAGGTCACTGTCGCACGGACATGGGCGGCCCGCAGGCCCCGCGTTCTGCGGAGGAGGGCGCTGACACGGTCTTGTGGTTGTGCGGTCGGGGTTCAGCAGGAGCTTCGCCGGAGCTTGCCACCGGACGGCTATGGGAGGACCGTGCCCTCGTTGAATGGTGACTGTGTTCGGTTCAAGCCCAGCAGCCGTATATTTCGCCGTATGAATCGTCGTATCGCCCCCTTGGTCGTGGTGTCACTCGCTCTGGCGTTAGTTGTTGCTGGCTGCGGGAAGAACGCGAAGGACACGGCCAACAAGAACTGGGCCGGGACCATCTGTACAGGTGCAGATGATTTGCGAGTGCTGCTCGGTGAGGCAATCGATGCGAGCAATTCGGCAAGAACCTTGCAATCTGTGGCTGCAATGAAGCAGTTGATTGCACCTTCAACTACGAAACTGCAAAAGGCCATTGAGAACATCGACGAGGCTTTCTCCAGTACTGACATCCTCGGCACCCCCCTGGAACTTGCCCGCAACACGATGGGCAAGCAACTGTCCTTGGTGTTCCCGTTGTACGACGCCGTTGATACGGCGAACAACTCACTTGCGTCAGCCAAGGACGTCGCCACTGGCTCGAAGGCGATGTCAACACTGAACAGTGCGCTGGCGCAGGGCACTGGAGGCGTCGCGTCATTGAATGCGACCGTGGCTGCGTTCAAGACTGAGAAAGACGCGGTCATCAAGTCCGCGTTTGCCGGTGCCCCGGAGTGCAAGAAGGTCAAGTAGTCCAGGCTCGGTGTCGATCTCGCTGCGCTAGCTCGGCTGTGCCCGCGCCGGCGAGAAGACCGCGGTACACCGACTCCCACCGGCTTGCTGCTCGGGATGCGCTGTATTCCAATGCCGCAACTCGTCGGCACTCGTAGGGGTCGATGTCATCGATGAGTGCACGGGTGTCCATGGTGACTTCATCGACGGCGACGGTCCGTGCCGTCACTGCCTCGGTCAATGCCGGTTCGATCGTCATCACGTTGCCCACGACGAGAATCGGTGTGCCGCTGGCAAGCGCACGACCGATCGGGTGCTGAAGGCGAACTACGAGAGCAGCGGGCACCAGAAGGCCGAGCGCACGGCTGATGATTCGGCGCTGCGAATACGTGTCGGCATCCGTCACAAAGTGGATCACCTCGCGTAGCTCGTCAGAGAGACCGGCTAGGCAGTTCGCGACGAAGGCCTGCTCCTGCTTGGTTGCCAGTGGGCTCAGCACTCTCAGTACTACCGCCATGCGCGCTGCGGTACGGACTAAGTCGGGCAATTGCGAGGACTGATCTAGTGGCCCCGCGTACACCACATAAGGCAGTCGTGTAACGCTGAAGTCGCAATCCGTCATCGCGACGGGTTTTCGAACGGTCGCTCGCCATGGCAAGTCAGGAAATGCATCAAGCAGCCAAGGGTTGTCCGTCGCCAACACGTGGCGCGGGTCGCTTGCTAGCGAAGCCGATGCGAGCACGCGCAACCTTTCGGTAGTTGGTTCTCCACTGACATGGTGAATGACGGGAACGTCAAGACCGAATCCGGCTAGCAACGTGCTCACCTGCCCCGTGAAGTCATGGATGACATCGGCGCGGAATCGTCTGGTGCTTTCCAACGACAACAGCACGTGCTCCTGCAGGCGGTCAGGGGTGGGCCGACTCGGTGCCGTGGCTTCGCCAGTTACGACGAGCCGAGCATCGCAATGTGATGGTCCCGCAGCGCACACTTGCACTGTGTGGTGCAACGCGACCAGCGCATTCGCAAGATGGTGCACCTGCGGGTACTCGTTGAAGTCTCGCCACGGCGGTATCGGGTCCCCAGGCTCGGCGATTATCGCAATCCGCAGCGGTGTGGTCACACTCTGAGAAGTTCCCACCGGGGTCTATGCGCAACCTGCGTAAGTCGCTTCCAAAGTTCTGTTAGCCATGTCGGGTCATTTCCGTTCGCCGCCTAGTCAGTGATGAGCGATCACGGCATGGCGATGACCGACTGACCACAACCTTTCCCACGGCTCGCGCAGTTCGGGGGATCATGCGTACCGCCTCCGGGTGCGTGTCTGCCAGACATCACTCACGGGAGGAACTGAATGAAGCACCAACGCTTGACGCGTGTGCGACGTTCGCAACAGCGACGTCGACTCACGCCAGTGGTCGGGCTCTTCGCCCTACTCATCGCAGGGCTATCTCTGCCCACGTCGCCAGTGAATGCCGCGGGCACAGTGATTGCGGGCTTCGAGATTGACGGCAACATCGCCACCGACGGTAACCACGACTGGCAAGACGCCATCACCTCAGCGTTCGACGACAAGGTTGATGGTTCGGACGACACTACCTACACATCGAGCAGCAAGGAGTCCGACTTCAGCTCGTGGTCACTCGGCGCGAATGGTTCGCCGGCATCAAAGGTCGACATCGGTTATCACGCCGGCACGATTGCGCAGGACAAGTCAACGGGCCACTGGTGGCTGTTCGCGGCCTGGGACCGCTTTGGCGACAAAGGTCGCGGCTCGATGATCTTTGAGCTGAACCAAAGTGGCAGCGGACCGGCCGCACGCACCATCGGCGATGTACGTGCAATCGTCGATGTCTCAACTGAGGGCGGCATGGTCTTCAACCAGGCTAAGCGCTGGGATGGCAGCGGGTGGACTGGCGCCATTGATGCTGCAGTACTGGCATTCGAGCACGCCGGTTCCGCGATTGACGCGGTCGGCTCATGGGCGGACAGCCCGAGCGCCTCGGCTGGGAAGATTGGTGCCGAGCGTTTCGCCGAGCTCGGTGTGGACCTCACTGCGCTGGAGCTCACGAACGAGAAGAATCCGTGCGCCGTCACCGGGCCAGGCTCGTGGCAGTTGCGCTCGACGACTGGCGAAGACTCCCTTGATCCCACGGCGAAGCCAAATGGTCCGGAGAATCTCAGTGACGGCACCGTGGTGCACTCGCTGTCCATGCCGGCAACCTGTGGCTCGTTAGTCTGGGAGAAGCGCGTGGGCGACAAGCAAGGTGACCTGCTCGGCGGCTCCACGTTCGAATTGTCCGTGCCTGATGCCAAGAACGGCGCGATGGTGATTGTCGACGACGGCGAACTGGACATGGATACCCGTCCCGGGTACTTCCGAGTAGACAACCTGCTGCCCATGACCTACGAACTGGCGGAGACCGTTGCCCCTGCTGGCTACGACGGACTGGCCAAGCCACATCTGGTGCAGGTCGAGCCTGGCAAGACCATCGATGCAGGCATCTTCGTGAACCGTCTCGGCATCGTGGTCTTCACCAAAGCGACCAAGGGTGACGAGAGTGCGCTTGTCGCCGGGGCGGAGTTCACTCTGACGGCTCTGACCGGGCCGGCCACAGCCGATCCTTGGAACTTGGATGAGCACCCGGTGGTCGTGCAGGACAACGGCAGCCACGACTCTGACCCCAACGGCGGTCAGTTTGCTGTGACAGGTCTGCCTATGGGCATGTACTCGGTGCAAGAGTCAGGCCGACCAATTGGCTACGACCTCGACGCAACCGTGGGATATGCGCAGGTGATGGATGCTGAGCAGACTGCGGTATTCACCAGCGAGGAACCAAGTGAGACCGACAAGCCGTACATCTTCTTGAACACCGCGCGCATGTCGACCATCGAGATCATGAAGTTCGACCAGCAGGCAGATAGCGCACTTGATGGCGGGGTCTTCTGGTTGTGCCGTGACGATGACGACACCGAAGGCTTCGTGCCAACTGTGGACTGCGCCGAGAGCCAGCGGCTCGACGAGGTCACAACGGGTGAGGACGGTGATGGCAAAGCCATCACCGCGGCAGTGCCTTTCGGTGCCTATTGGGTGTGGGAAGACTCTGCCCCGAAGGGATACGAGTTGGCCAACCCGCGCTACCAGAAGGTGATTGTCGGCCCTGAGAACGATGGCGAGGAGGTTCACGTGGAGTTTGCCGACTCGCAAAAGCCTGTAGACACCCGCCTTCGCAAGGTCGATGCCGAGACTGGCGCTGGCCTCGCAGGTGCGACCTTCGCGTTGTATCGCCTCACTGGCGATGCCCCAGAGTTCATCGGCGAGTGCTCCACGATGGCCGATGACGCGATGACCACCGAAGTTGACGAGTCGGGTTTGTGTGACCCGATGTTCGAGGGTCTGTGGTTCGGCACGTACCGGATCAAGGAGACGGTCACGCCGGAGGGCTACCAGGTTCCTGATACCGAGTTCGAGTTCACGCTCGGCCCGGCTGAGGGTGAAGCTGGCTCAGTTGAGGTGTCGGTGGACAACACCGCAGTGGTGAAGGTTCCGGTACCGGTTATCGACAAGACCGCAAGTCCGGCTTCGGGGACCACCATCACCGCTGGAGACACAGTGACCTACACGCTGACCCTGACCAACACGGGCAATGCGGTTGCCACAGGTGATGTGGTCGACACGTTGCCAGCGGGTGTCACCGTGCTTGACATCGACGGGGGTGTGGTGTCCGGTGGCGGCACAATCATCACGTGGAGCGGCGTTTCAGTTGCACCAGGTGAAACTGTGACTCTCAAGTACACCGTCGTCATCGATGCCACCGCACCGGCCGGCACGATCACTAACACCGCGACCTGGACAGTTGGCGACATCGTCGTCACTGACAGCACATCGCACACCATCGCCGCCGGTGGTGGCGGTGGCGGTGGTGGAGGTGGTCTGCCCTTCACCGGCGCGAACTCCGCAGCCAGCCTCATGGTGAGTGCCAGCGTGCTCTCACTGGGCATCGCTGTCCTGCGTCGTGCGCGACGGCGAATCCACGGCTAGTCATCGTCTGACTAACCCGCCCGGGTGGCGTCAGTGGCAGGTTCCACTGGCGCCACCCGTGGCGTTTCAGGGGCTGCTGGAGCTTCATGCCTAGGCTTGGGCTCATGATTCGGCTCGAGGGGGTGACCAAGCTCTACCGCAACCAGGCGCACCCCGCCGTAAACGACATCACGTTGGACATCGAGAAGGGTGAGTTCGTCTTCCTGGTCGGCTCGAGCGGGTCGGGCAAGTCCACCTTGTTGAGACTGATGCTGAAGGAAGAGCGCCCGACCAGGGGCACCATCCATGTTGCCGGCAAAGACCTGAATCGGTTGCCGTCGTGGAAGGTACCAGCGCTGCGTAGGGGCATAGGCACTGTGTTCCAGGACTTCCGGCTACTTCCTAACAAGACCGTGGAGCAGAACATCGCGTTCGCGCTTGAGGTGATTGGTCGGCCCAAGGACGAGGTCGCTGCTGAGGTGCCCGAGGTCATCGAGTTGGTCGGCCTCGCCGGCAAGGAGAAGCGTTTCCCCGATGAGCTCGCTGGCGGTGAGCAGCAGCGGGTCGCGGTCGCCCGTGCATTCGTGAACCGGCCGGCTCTGTTGCTCGCTGACGAGCCGACCGGCAACCTTGACCCGGCGACCAGCGTGGGCATCATGAAGTTGCTCGATCGAATCAACCGCACGGGCACCACCGTCGTCATGGCTACGCACGATGCCAATATCGTCGACCAGATGCGTAAACGTGTTGTGCAGTTGCAGCACGGTCAGATGGTGCGCGACCAAGCGCGAGGCGTGTACGGGTACCTCACATGAGAATCGGCTTTATCGCAGAAGAGGTCGTGGTCGGCTTTCGACGCAACCTCACGATGACCCTGGCGGTCATCGTGACCGTGGCGGCTTCGCTGTCCTTGTTTGGTGCCGGGCTGCTGGTCCGCGCCCAGGTATCGACGATGAAGGACTTCTGGTACGACAAAGTCGAAGTGTCCATCTATCTGTGCAGCGATAACAGCGATGTGCCGAGTTGTAATGCCGGCGTCATTACTGCCGAGCAACGCAAGCAGGTCCGCGCCGATCTCGAAGCGATGCGTCCGACAGTGCAGAAGGTGTATTACGAGTCAAAGAAACAGGCCTACGAGCGCTTCATCAAGCAATTCAAGAACTCAGCCATCGTGCAGAACGTCTCGCCAAGCGC
>CAYFKX010000003.1:0-18546 GCA_964343545.1 uncultured Bifidobacteriaceae bacterium
ACACGAACAGACTGCAGGCAGACGTCGTGACCGTTGCGCCTATCGGAACCGCGCCGGCGGCTGGCTCGGGCAGCGGGGTCAAGGACTCAATCGGGTCACGTAGGGCGAGGTTGTACGCCCCAGCGACCTCGCGGGCAAGGCCTCGCATGCTCATCGCGTAGCCACGATCGGGGTTCACCGACACATCGAGCACGGTGTCACCGAGCCCGAGCAGGCTCACAGCGTCCTCGCCAATCTGTGACCCAGCATCTAACGTGAGGATTCCGCTGTGCTCGTCCGACAGACCCAACTCACGTTCGCTACAGATCATGCCTTCTGAGACCCGTCCATAGGTCTCACGTTCGCCGATTGCGAACCCCCCTGGCAGAACCGCACCTGGCAGCGCGACCACCACAAAATCGCCCACCGAGAAGTTGCGGGCGCCGCAGACGATGCCACGCAACCCCCCATGAGCACTGCCAACGTCAACGTGGCAGTACCTGATGGGCTTTTTGAATTCGGTGAGCTCCTCAATCTGCTCCACACGAGCTACCACCAGTGGACCCGTGATCTCTGCGCCTACTGATTCCACGCTCTCGACTTCAAACCCGCGGCCGATGAGGGTGGCTGCCACATCTCGAGCTGAAACCTCTGCCGGCAGTTCAACGAGTTCTTGTAGCCATGACATCGCAATGCGCATCAGATGTCACCGCCAAAAAACTGTGAGAACCTGACATCGCCTTCAATCATGTCGCGCAGGTCGCGCACATCGCGTCGGAACATCAGGGTTCTCTCAACGCCCATACCGAAGGCGAACCCGCTGAATACTTCAGGATCAACGCCGCAGGACGCAAGCACTGATGGGTGCACCATGCCCGCACCGCCCCACTCGATCCAACCTTCGCTGCGGCAGGTACGGCAGGCCTGAGCAGGATTGCCCACACTCGCACCGCGGCAAACGAAGCACTCCAGGTCAACTTCTGCACTGGGCTCGGTGAAGGGGAAATAGGACGGCCGCAGGCGAGTACGGATGCCAGGGCCGAACATTGCGGCCGCGAAGTGATCCAGCGTGCCTTTGAGGTGCGCCATGGACAGACCACGATCTACGGCGAGGCCTTCAACCTGGTGAAAGAACGGCGTGTGCGTTGCGTCCAACTCGTCCGTGCGAAACACCCGGCCTGGGCAGGCGATGTACAACGGTGGCGCCGAGTGCAGCATCGTTCTAATTTGAATCGGAGAGGTGTGCGTGCGCAAGACCAACCCTGAGTCCTCAGGTGCGATGAAGAAGGTGTCCTGCATCGTGCGAGCAGGGTGTGCCGCCGGCATGTTCAACGCATCAAAGTTGAACCATTCCGCCTCGACCTCCGGGCCCTCCGCGACCGACCAGCCCATGCCAATGAAAATGTCCTCAATGCGCTCGTTCAGCAGCGCCAGTGGGTGACGGGCACCAACGGCCGGCACTGGAGCCGGCAGGGTCACATCGACTGCTTCGTCAACCAGGATTGCCCCATCGCGAGCCTCGGTGAGAGCCTGCTCGCGGGCATCGAGTGCTGACGCGACCTGCGCTCGGGCGGTCCCAACCCGCTTGCCGGCCTCAGCCTTGGCCGCGGGAGGTAACGCCCCAATCTCGCGGTTCGCCAGCGCCAATGGAGATCGGTCACCGACATGTGCGATGCGCACAGCTTTCAATTCATCGAGCGAGGTAGCCGCTGAGATGGCAGCGAGAGCCTCAGCCAAGGCCGCTGCCACCGTCTCGGGCCGAAGTACCGCGACCTCGACCGGGTCGTAGTTCGTGTTCGGCCCGGACATAGCCCCAGAGTCTAAGCGCGCGACTCAGGCCTCTGACATCGCGTCAACGTGAACCTTGCCCTGTTCTGCTAGCCGTGCCGCCCGCTCAGCGCGACGGCGGACAACCTCGGCCGCAGCCTCGTCGATGACGGACTGCGCCAGTGGCGCATTCGGGACGCGCGACTTGGGGTGCCGGGCGTTGATGTAGGCGTCCAACTCCGGGCCGCAGGTCCACGAGGTGATGAGGCAGTAGCGAACCTCCGGACCTGGGTGCCACACCGCGTGCCATAGACGCTGGGTGTCGATGACGACTTGCGTGCCTGCTGGCAGTGGGATGCGGGTCTCAGTACTGGGATCGTCGCGATCTTCGCGCAAGATCATGACCGAGTCTGGATTGTCAGTCAGGTTGAAGAACCCGCGGACGATCCAACCCGTGCCATCAGGGTTGAGCCGGTTGTTGTCGTCGATATGCAGGTTGTAGATGCAGTCGGCATAGGTGTTTGGCTTGAGTTCAATGACCCGACAGCGACCGATGTTCGCCCCTGGCTCCTCAGCGCGAGCCTTCAGTCGCGGCGCCACAGCGATGTTGTCCGGCACCCACACCCCGTCCTTGTCCGTCTTTGGTGGAGTGTGGTTCCAGAAGCCGTTGCACTCCATGTCACCGTAGGCGCTCGCCAACGGCGCAAACCGAGTGTCACCCGAGGACTTCCAATCAACAAACGTGAGGTCGAGCCACTCGGCGGGGTCCTGGCTCTGGTCGTAGGAATCCAAGACGACGTAGCCGCTTTCGTCGAAGACGGGCAAGGTGATGTACGACATGTGTCCTCCTCGGCGGCCAGCGGCTCTGCGTGTGCGCTTGTACTCGTGGGATCCCCTGCGGTGCCCGCAGGGTTGCGTCCGCAGTCTTTCACCGAGCGTCGCGCCTCGCGCGTCAGACACTCCGCAGATCACCTGAAGCGGCCCTGTGAGCCACACCCGTGAGTGCCAGCACTGACCTCACGGGGTCGTCGAGAGCCTTAGCCTCGGCGTTGTGCCAGCGCGCTTGCGTAGACGCAGACCGCAGCCGCACTGGAGACATTGAGGCTCTCCGCCCGGCCGAAGTGCGGCACGCTGACGGCGAGGTCGGCCTTGGCGAGAACCTCTGGTGGCAGTCCATGGGCCTCGGAGCCGAAAATCCACAGTGTTGGCCCAGACAGGCGCGACTGGACCGTGGCAGCATCGAGCGCAGTCCCCTCCGCAGTGGCTGCGAAGACGGCTGCGCCAATCCCACGGGTATGCGCAAGCGCATCGTCCAGTGCGAGGTCACGGATCACCGGGATGTGGCAGATGCTGCCTGCGGTACTGCGCAACGCCTTGTCGTTAAACGGGTCCACCGACTCCGGCGACAGCAGTACTGCGTCTGCTCCTGCGGCATCGGCAGTGCGGATGATCGTGCCCAGGTTTCCTGGATCAGCCAGCTGGTGGAGGTACACGACCAAACGTGCCCGCGACAGCACCGTTGCCAGATCGGGCGCCGGCATGCGGCACAACGCCACCAACCCCACAGGGTTCACCGACGTCGCTAGTCGCCGCAGTGCTTGGTCGTCGCAGATGGTGACCGCAGCACCCACAGCCTTGGCGGCCGCCAGCACATTGGGATGTGCCTGCGCCGCACCTGGGGTAGCGAACAGACGCTCGACGACGTCGGGGTCCGCCACTGCTTCGCGCACTCCCTGAAGCCCTTCGAGCAGGAACATCCCTCGAGCCCGTCGGTGCTTTCCCTGCAGCAACTGAGCCGCATCACTGATGACACGAGAGCGCGAAGACGCCACAGGGGCATCGGATTCCCCGACGCCCCTGTGGGTCGAACTCACCATCTGTCGCAGGCTCAAGCGGCCGGTGCGTTGACGTCCTTCGGCAGAGCCTTCGCCGCCGCCGAGACCAGCGTCGCGAAAGCCGCCGGGTCGTTCACTGCAAGCTCAGCCAGCATCCGGCGGTCAACCTCGATGCCCGCAAGCTTCAGCCCCTGCATGAAGCGGTTGTACGTCATGCCGTTGTTGCGGGCAGCGGCGTTGATGCGCTGAATCCACAGACGGCGGAAGTTGCCTTTGCGCTCACGACGGTCGTTGAACGAGTAGGTCAACGAGTGCGTGACCTGCTCCTTGGCCTTGCGGTACAAGCGCGAACGCTGACCACGGTAGCCGCTTGCCGCTTCGAGGACCTCGCGGCGCTTCTTGTGGGCGTTAACCGCCCTCTTCACGCGTGCCATGGGTTACTCCTTGATGCTGTATCGGTCGGAACTGGGGTCACTTGCCGAGCAAGCGCTTGACGCGGCGCACGTCTGCCGGGGCCACGGTCTGGTCAAGCATGAGCTTGCGAGTGCGCTTGCTGTTCTTGCCCTCCATCAGGTGGCGACGGTTGGTCTGCTCGTGCGTCACCTTGCCGCTGCCGGTCACCTTGAAGCGCTTCTTGGTGCCGCTGTGGGTCTTCATCTTCGGCATCTGCGTGCCCTTCCGTTCGTAGTGTTCGCTGCAGCCCGTCAGGACTGCGAGGTGGTCTCGGTGTCGTCGGCTACACCATCGGCTGCTCTGGTCTCTACGCGCTTGGTCGCCGTCTTGCGGCGCAGGGGCGCGATGACCATTGTCATATTCCGTCCGTCTTGGCGAGGTGCCGCCTCGACGAAGCCCAGTTCGGTCAGGTCTTCCGCCAACTTCGTCAGCAGTCGGAACCCAATCTCTGGTCGGGACTGCTCCCGACCACGGAACATGATGGTGACCTTCACCTTGTCCCCCGCTGAGAGGAACCTGATGATGTGCGACTTCTTGGTCTCATAGTCGTGCGAGTCGATCTTGGGGCGGAGTTTCATCTCCTTGATCACGGTATTGACCTGGTTCTTGCGCGCCTCGCGGGCTTTCACCGCGGACTCGTACTTGAACTTGCCGTAGTCCATGATCTTGCAGACGGGGGGCCGTGCCTCAGGTGCGACCTCAACGAGGTCAAGATCGGCGTCCTGGGCGATACGAAGTGCATCCTCGATACCGATGATGCCGACCTGCTCGCCATTGGGGCCGACCAAGCGCACTTCCGGCACTCGGATCCGCTCGTTGATGCGGGGCTCGACGCTGATGAGCACCCCTCCTTCGTCTCTCGTTCGTCGTGACTCGTCATGCAAACAAAAAGCCCGCACGACGGCGGGCAGGTCAGGCTCTTCGCCATGCCTCGAGGCATGCGCAAGGAGCGCTGACTGACGTGTACCAGGTCGCCGGCGGCGACTGAGGTGGAGCCAGAGCCCGCTTGCCTGCCCTGCGCCGATGGACGATCCGAGTGCTGAGGAGCACTCAGTTGCCGAGGTCAGGACGGGTCAGTCTGAAGCCAAGGGTACGCCACCAGGGTCAGCTGAGGCTGCGCAGGGTGACTGCCGTCGCCAACGCGGCCATAGCGGCATCGAAACCTTTGTCCTCGCCTGAGCTATCGAAGCCGCAGCGGTCGTGCGCCTGTTCGTAGGTGTCGCAGGTGAGTACCCCGTTCGCAATCGGCACGCCGGTGCCCAACGCCACCTCGCCGAGTCCGTGGCTGACCGTGGAGCACACGTAGTCGAAATGCGGGGTCCCGCCGCGGACGACGGCACCGAGGACGATGACGGCCTCGACCGAGCCACTACGGGCACATGCCTGCGCTACCACTGGCAGTTCCAGTGCCCCAGGTACCCGCAGATCGTGGACGAGAACCGCCTGTGCGTCGGCCACAGCAGCCAAAGCGCGGGTACGCAGTTGATCACAAAGGTCGGCATGCCACGATGCCGTGACCACGGCGACCTTGGTGCCAGCCATGGCAGCCCGTTGGACCGTGCTGTCGGGGCGGCCCGAACCGCTCATGTGGACTCACCCGTCGGCAAGTCATGGCCCATCCGCGTGCGCTTGGCCTCCAAATAGGCCCGGTTGTGCTCCCCCGGTTCGCTGATCAAGGGCTCGCGCGACACTATCGATAGTCCATACCCCTCGAGGCCGACGCGCTTTGCTGGGTTGTTGGTGAGCAGACGCATGGAGCGAACTCCGAGGTCAGCCAGGATTTGGGCCCCGATGCCGTAGTCACGGGCGTCGGCCGGCAGCCCGAGTTCCAGATTCGCATCCACGGTGTCCAGGCCCTGCTGCTGCAGCTGATAGGCCTGCAACTTGTGGACCAGACCGATGCCACGGCCTTCGTGACCGCGTAGGTAGAGGACTATTCCGCGTCCCTGCTCGCTCACGCGACGCAACGCCATGTCCAGCTGCGGGCCGCAGTCACAGCGCAAGGAACCGAAGACATCGCCGGTGAGGCATTCGGAGTGCACTCGGACGAGGACTTCCTCACCGTCGCCGATGTCACCGGCGACCAGTGCGACATGCACGCTGTCGTCCACGAGGCTGCGGTACGCGACCGCGGTGAAATCGCCGAAAGCAACCGGCAGGTCCACATCGACCACCCGCTCAACCAACTGCTCAGTCGCCCGCCGGTACTTGATCAGGTCAGCGATCGAGATCATGAGCAACCCGTGCGTATCCGCGAACTCTCGTAGCGCCGGTGCCCGCATCATCGATCCGTCATCGTGGACGAGCTCGCAGATGGCACCGGCCGGCGTCAGGCCTGCAAGCCGGGCGAGGTCCACAGCGGCCTCGGTGTGGCCGACGCGCCGCAGAACACCGCCGGAGTGGGCTCGTAGCGGGAACACATGCCCTGGCCGAGTGAGGTCCCATGGGCCAGTTGCACTGTCAGCGAGCAGTCGGATGGTCAGCGCGCGGTCGGCGGCGCTGATCCCAGTGCTGATGCCGTCTCGAGCATCCACTGACACCGCGTACGCGGTGCCCTTCTTGTCCTCATTGACCGTGGTCATCGGCGGCAGGCCGAGCCGGTCGAGGGCATCGGCCTCCATCGCGATGCACAGCACCCCGGAGGTGTGCCGCACCATGAATCCAATGGACTCGGCTGTGGCATGGACCGCGGCGAGAATGAGGTCGCCTTCGTTCTCACGGTCCTCATCGTCGACGACGACCACCGGGCGGCCCGCGGCCAATGCTGCGATCGCATCTTCAACCGAGTCGAGCATCACTGCACTGGTCATCGTGGTCCTCACTGTGTTGACAACCGCTCAACATACTTGGCAAGCACATCGACCTCGATGTTGACATCGTCGCCGACCTGCCGCTGACCGAGGGTCGTCGACCCGAGTGTGACCGGGATGAGGTAGACCTCGAACTCGCAGCCGCCGTCGGCGCGGTCCCGCACACCTGCCACCGTGAGCGAGACGCCGTCGACTGCGACAGAGCCTTTCTCCACGAGGTACCGCGAAACCGAAGCTGGCGCTTCGAAAGTCACGACTTCCCAGTGCTCAGAGATGCTGCGCGCGAGGACGTGGGCGGTGGCGTCCACATGCCCCTGCACGATGTGCCCGCCCAGTGGAGTCTGGAGTGTGAGTGCCGGCTCGAGGTTCACCTGGTCGCCACGACGCAGTCGGCCGATTGTGGACCGGGTCAATGTCTCTTTCATCGCCACTGCCGACATCTGGTCTGGTGCTACTGCCTCGACCGTGAGACACACGCCATTGACGCAGATGGAGTCGCCTATGCCAGGGCCCAACCCGGTGCGGATCGTTAACCGGGCGCTCTCGTCCGCGAGCAACTCCACGTCCTCGACCTGTCCGAGTTCGCGCACCAGTCCTGTGAACATCTAGGTCCCTGCCGTGGTCGAGGTGTCACTCGCTGGCAGCCAGCGAGTGCGGATGTCATCGCCGATGATACGAACGTCGCCCGCCCGCCACCTCGTGGCAGTCGCGAGCAGGAACCCGAGGCCGTCGGCCGTGTCAGCCACGACGGGCGTGCCGCCTGGCAGCACGAGGCCCGCCTGGTAGGCGATGATCTCGTCAATCAATCGCCCGGCCATCAGCGCAGCCGCCAGTGTCCCGCCGCATTCGACCAAGACCCGATGCACCCCACGACCAGCGAGTTCGGCTAGCACTCGTGACAGGTCGTGAGTGCGCTGGTGCTCGAACCGCCCGTCGGTGCCACGGATGCGGGCTGCATCTGGGATATCGCGCAGGCCAACCACGACCCGTGCGGGCTGCCGGACAACGTTCCCGTCGCGGACATCAAGTCGCGGGTCGTCGCTGAGCACGGTCTGCGTGCTCGTGATGACCGCCCCGACATTGGCCCTGAGTGCCTGAACATCTTGCCGGGCTGCATCACCAGTGATCCACATACTCGCACCCGCACGATCAGCGATCCGCCCGTCGAGCGAGATCGCGACCTTCCAGATGACCCTTGGCCTGCCTGAGGTGTGAGGGGCCAACCAGCTGCCGAGCAGGTCAGCGCCGATGTCGACGGCAATCGGGCCAGTGACCTCGATTCCAGCATCGCGCAGACGCTGCTGCGACGACGCAGCATGACCAGTGGGGTCGTCGTGGGCATACACGACGCCAGACACCCCCGCATCGATGAGCGCCTGCACACATGAACCTGTGGTCCCGACATGGTCACACGGCAGCAACGTGACCACAGCTGTGGCACCGCGTGCTTGCGCTCCCGCCTGGGCGAGCGCATCAACTTCGGCATGCGCTGTGCCCGAGCCTCGGTGGCATCCCACTGCGACGATGTCGCCGGCTGGCGACACGAGGGCACAGCCAACTGCTGGGTTCAGGTCATAGGACGGAATACCGGCACGGGCAGCGGAGACGGCCGCATTGAGCGCATGTTGCCACCGCGAATGATCGTCGGCGGACCCGCGCTGGGAGGTCACTCCTGCCACCACGCATGTGCGCTGGCTGCTTGCGCACGTTCACGAAGTCGAGTGATTGCGGCGGCTGGGTCGTCAGTGCCGTAGACGGCAGAACCGGCGACGAAGACATCGGCGCCGGCGTCAGCGCACTGCTCAATGGTCTTCTCGCTGACGCCGCCGTCAACTTGGATGCTGATCTGCAGGCCACGATCGCGTGAATATTCGCGCAGCGTGCGGACCTTGTCCAGGCAATGTGCCATGAACTCCTGCCCGCCAAACCCAGGCTCTACGGTCATCACCAACACCATGTCAACAGCGGTAAGCAACGACTCAATCTCGGCAACCTCAGTGGCCGGTTTGATGGCAACGGCCGCGCGTGCGCCGTGTGACCGCAAGTTTCGAGCCAAGCTGTGCCCGTCACGCACGGCCTCATAATGAAAAGTCACGCTGGCTGCGCCAGCTTCGGCATACGCGGGCGCCCAGCGGTCTGGGTCGTCAATCATCAGATGGCAATCCACTTCGGTGTCCACTGCCGAGAGCAAATCTGCGACAACCGGCAGACCAATCGTGAGATTCGGCACGAAGTGGTTGTCCATCACATCGACGTGCAACCAGTCGGCAGTTGCGGCAACCCGTTGACAGTCCTGCGCTAGCCGCGAGAAATTCGCGGACAAGATGCTGGGAGCGATGACCACAGCCACGGGTCACAGCCTAGTGCCGTGGCGACTGCCCGCTGCGGGACTTAGAGCCGACGCCAAACGGATACAAACATGGCGTCGGTTCCGTGCACGTCGGGCCACAACTGCACCTGCGGGCGCCCATGCAGGGTGGCGACCAGGGCAGCACCATCAATGTGGTCAATGTTTGTGAGTTCGGCGGACAGGTTCACCTGCTCCAACTGGATTCCGTAGGTTTGCGCCGAGCGCACAGCTCGCGCGGTGACGACGATCGTCTCGGCGGTATGCGGCGAGCACGTCGCGTACGTGACCACGCCGCCAGGTCGAACTGCCCTGAAGGCAGCGACTAACAGGGATTCCTGTGTGCCCGCGAGGTCCGCGACATCACGTGGACCGCGCTGCCAGCGTAGGTCTGGTCGCCTGCGCAGCGCGCCTAGACCCGAACAGGGTACGTCCACCAGGACCCGGTCGAACATGGCGTCGACGTACCAAGGTTGCTCGGATAGCGCGGTGGCGTCGGCGTGCACGACCTCAACCGATGTGAGCTCGGCGACCGTCAACGCGATCAACTGTGCCCGATGCTGCTGGTGCTCCACGGCAGTGACGTGCGCGCCACGACCCGCCGCGAGCGCACCAAGCAGTGCCGCCTTACCGCCGGGGCCGGCGCAAGCGTCCAACCACGCTGTATCCGAGCCGTCTACGTGGACCCCGGCTGCAATGAGCGCCACGAGCTGACTTCCTTCGTCCTGTACACCTGCTCGATGCTGAGCCACCGCGTCGATCCGGCCAGGATCACCGCCCGTTGTGTAGACGGCTGTGTCAGCCCATCTGCCAGGAGTGTTCGCATCGACAGTCAGCAATTCCTGGACCTCACATAGGCCGGGGCGTGCAACCAACGTCGGTGCCACCGCGTCGTTGTCTGCTGCCAAGACTTGTTCGATGTCGCTGGGGTCTCGACCGCTCATCACCAGGGCTTCGCCGATGGCATCAACCATCCACCGCGGGTGGGAGTACTTCACTGCCAGGCTGGCTGAGTCTGTCGCGTCGACACCAAGACGTTGCTGCCATACCTCACATGAATGCTCAGTGACGCGGCGCAGCACCGCATTGACAAAGCCACGTCCGCGCTTATCCGCTCCGATCTCACCTGCTAAGTCCACGGCAGTCGACACCGCGGCATGCGCTGCGGTGCGCCCGACGAGCCAACTAGCTCCGGCAATACGCAGGATGTTGCGGGTGGTCACATCAATCTCGTCGATTGTGCGACTGGATGCGCTTTCCAACACGGCGTCAACCAAGCCGCGCCAGCGCAAGGTGGTGTAGGTCAGATCAGTTGCAAAAGCCGCATCTCGGCCGTGGCACCCATGCTGTCGCAAAAGCGCTGGCAGCATGAGGTTTGCATACGCCGCGCGCGTGTCGACCGCCATCAGCACTTCCCACGCGATTCTTCGTGGCTGTGCGCCATTGCTCATGAAAAGCGCGCCTGGTCCAATGTCCGCAAACCACGAACCCAGGCCGCTGCAGGCATCGCCGACTTTCCAGCGGGTTGAACCACGTCCAACTCCACAGCGCCAGTACCAGCGGCCACAACCACGCGGGTGCCCTGGACAAACACCTGACCTGGGCTTTCGTGCACGTCACCAACTGCCGTCGGCACGCCGAGGATCTTGATGCGTTGACCATTCATCTCAGTCCACGCCCCAGGCACTGGGCCGAACGCTCTCACTGCGCGAGCCAATGCGACAGCGGGCAACGACCAGTCCAACCGCGTCATGTCGCTGCTAATCCGCGGTGCCAGGCTGACCCCGTCAGCAGATTGTGGGCGAGCCACAGCGCTACCCTGCTGCAACGCGTCAAGTACTGCCAGCATCAGATCGCCGCCGGCGTGTGTCAGGCGATGCAAAAGAGTCTCAGCAGTGTCATGGTCCTCAATACGTTCAGTCACGCAGCCGAAAACTGGTCCAGTGTCCAGCCCTTGGTCGATGCGAAAAACGCAAGCGCCGGTGACTTCATCGCCGCGCAAGATCGCATGCTGAACTGGCGCCGCGCCGCGCCAGGCGGGTAGCAGCGAAAAATGCAGGTTCAGCCACCCGTGTGTCGGCACGGTCAGCAGGTGGGTAGGGATGAGCTGGCCGTACGCCACGACCACCACGCAGTCACACTCAAGGTCTGTGAGCCATGCCTGCACCCCAGGTTCGCTGAGTCGGTCGGGCTGTAGCAGTGGCAGTTCGTGCTCGCGCGCGAATGAGGCAACCGGTCCGGGGACAACAGCCCGTCCGCGACCTGCCGGTCGGTCGGGCTGGCACAGAACTGCGACGACTTCATGATGTGAGCGGTACAGCGACTGCAACACCTCAACCGCCGGTTCCGGAGTGCCGGCGAAAAGCAAGCGCACGTCACAACCCGAATCGGCCGTGCGGGTCGAGTTTGACCGTGGGCGCGGGCGCACCAAACCACGATGTCTCACGCACTGCCTGCATTGCGAGCTTGCGAGCCTGTGGGTCCAGACGGTCCACGAACAGCACGCCATCAAGATGGTCAGTTTCATGCTGAATGCACCGCGCTAGGAGTTCGCTACCGCGCACCACAACCGGCTCACCGTGCATGTTCATCCCGTGCGCAACGACATGAAGTGCCCGATTGGTGTCGAAACTCAGACCGGGCAGGGACAGGCACCCCTCTGGGCCGTCCTGCTCTTCCTCTGACAAAGTCAACACTGGGTTGCACAGATGTCCGAGTTCGTCATCGACGTACCAGGTGAACACTCGCATGCTCACGCCAATCTGAGGAGCAGCCAAGCCAACGCCTGGCGCCTGCAGCATCGTGTCGGTCAGATCCCGCACCAAGCCGCGCAATTCCTTGTCAAAGTCCACAACCGGTGCCGCGACAGTGGTGAGGACTGGGTCGCCAAAGAGACGAATCGGTTGTGTCGTCATCTTTTCTCCTGCCTGGCTGTCGTCGCTGCTGCCTGCGAAAGTCTAGGTGTGCCACGCGGTCTTACAGTGTGTGCGGATCCACTTTGACCTGCACTGGCTGACCTGTGCGTGACGCCTGTCGTAGGGCGAGCACCTCACGTAGAGAGCTCGACACTGCCGCACCGCGCTGCCACGGCACAGAAATCACCATGCGATACGAGTCTGCATCAATCTGGTGGGGGTTCACCACATCCACCGGCTGCGGTAAGGACACATCGGCAAGCAATCCGAGTAGGTCCTCGGCGCTGCCCGTGCAGACAAACATACGTGCCGCTGGAGCCAGGTGCGCTTGTGACCGCTCCAGTAGCGCACGATCGGCAAAACCCGTTGGGTCCCAGCGCACTAGAGCTTGCACTGCAGCCAGTTGCGCATCCGCGGCGACAACGACCTCAGCACCAGCGCGAGCGAGGGCGCTGGCATGCAGCATCTGACGAAGTCCGGCAATCTCCGCATCGGAGCCGGCCCTACTCAGCAGCAGCGCAATGTCGAGCAAGATGACGGCGGCGTAGCCGCCTTTAGCCTCCGGTTCGCAGCCAGCCGTGGCGAACACCAATGACGGCCGCGTCACCGATTGAGTGACCCGCTTGTCTGCGTTGCTGATGGTGAGCGCGACACCGGGAATGGCACGTCCCATCTCCTCTGCGATCCGGTCCTGCCCGATACCCCCTGCTCGAAAGGCCGATTCCCCACAGACAGCACACGCCACTGCCACCGCGTGAGCACAGACAGCGCAGTGCAGTCCGTCTGCGAGGACGTGAGCGGCTTGCCCACAGTCGTGGCACGCCCGAACTGCGGCACAGCCACGGCACCATGCGAGGCGCGCGTACCCACGCCGTGGGGTCAGCACCAGCACCGGTCCATCGGCAAGTGACTCCCGTGCCCGTCGAATCGCAGCAGCAGGGACAGTGGTGGCCGCCGCCCAGGGGTCTCGCTCGATCTCTTGCGATGTTCGTGCAAGCACCCGCGGCGCAACGGACCGCAGCCACTGCCGCTCGGGGGCGATGCGGCGCAACCAGCCGCGCTCCACTAGGGCCGCGGACTCGACAGATTCCACCAGCCCGCAGATGATGAGCCCGATGCCTTGTTCATGCGCGCGCAATCCGGCTACTTCCCGGCTATGCCAGTAGGGAGCATGGGGCTCTCGGTGGCTGTCGGCGGTGTCATCCCACACGATGATGGTGCGCAGTTGTGGCAGCGGGGCGAACACCGCCGAACGGGTCCCCACAACATAGGTGGGCTCACCGCGTAGCACTCGCGTGAACGCTCGCCATCGCTGTGCACGTCCGACTTCTGCAGCGAGAACTTCGATATCCGTCGCGGCCACCTGCAGGGTTGATGTGAGTGCGGTTGTCACGCCTTTGATGTCCTGGGAGTCAGCGACAATGACCAAGACCTGCCCGCCGTTGATTCCGTTCGCAGCATGAAATGCACATGCCGCCACGACGTCGTACCCGCGCCCGACTGGTCCAGTTGTCAGTGCGACTCGCTCCGCGGTTTCGATGGCCGCGCCAAGTCCTGGATATCTGGCGAGGACATGCGCTGCTCGTTGCGCAGCGGTCCCTGTGGGCGAACCTGGCGATGTATCCGCCTCATCGCCGTGCTCTGGCGTGGAGTCTGCAGCCGCGGCCGCCGCCGGTTGAGTCGCCACGGCGACAGTCGGCTCTTCCCGGTCAACTGCCGCATGCCTGGTCGGTACAGCGGTGCGTACGACATCGGCGAACGTGCCAACATAACGAGCGGCCACCGCCCGACAGAGAGCGATACTGTCACTGGTGAGAACTGGCGATGTTCCGATGACGCGCTCGATCAAAGATAAGCGTCCGGGATGCTCTGATGAATCGCTGATGCTGATAACCCAGCCGCTGACTAATCGCCCGGCGAAGCGCACGCGTACATGACTTCCCACCTGGACTGCGTGGCGAATCTTCTCGGGAATGCGGTAGTCGAAGGGCCGATCTAGATGTAGCAGTCCGGTCTCGATGACAACGCCCGCGATGTCTGCGGTCGGCTCGTTCACGGACTAGCCGGCCACCGCAGCCTGCAGGGACGGCGCACGCGAGGTGTCCTCCCACGGGAACAACGTGACCGAAGCTCCAGTTGGGTCAGTACCGGCCGCGCAGGTTCTGCCAAAGTGCCCGTACGCGGACGTCGGCCGATAGATCGCGCTCAGCAGACCGAGTTCAGCGATGATCGCACCTGGTCGAAGGTCGAACACTGCCTCGATGGCGTCCTGGATTTGCTCATCTGGAACCACTCCCGTGCCAAAGGTCTCAACGAAAATGCCCACCGGGTGTGCGACGCCAATCGCATAAGCCACTTGCACCTCGCATCGAGTCGCCAGACCGGCGGCCACGATAGTTTTCGCCACCCAGCGCATGGCATACGCGCCCGACCGGTCCACTTTGGACGGGTCCTTGCCACTGAACGCGCCACCACCGTGGCGCGCCATTCCGCCGTAGGTGTCCACGATGATCTTGCGGCCAGTCAAGCCGGTGTCAGCACATGGGCCACCCTTGACGAACGCACCAGACGGGTTGATCAAGACTCGCATCTGCCCGAGGTCTAGGCCGTCTGCGGTGGCAGATCGCAGCACTGGTTCAACGACTAGGTCAGTCACTTCCTGCGCAATGCGTTGCTGCGCCACATCTGGTGCGTGTTGGGTGGACACCACGATCGTGTTCACACTGACCGCACTCGCTCCGTTGTATCCGATTGTGACTTGAGTCTTTCCGTCGGGACGCAGGTAGGCAAGTTCCCCGCTGTGTCGCACCGCCGCAAGTTGGGCAGCCAGCTCATGTGCGAGCACAGCAGGCATCGGCATAAGCGAGGCCGTGTCAGCGCAGGCATACCCGAACATCAGTCCCTGGTCGCCCGCCCCTTGCGCGTCGAACACATCGCTGGCATTGCCCTCGCGCAATTCGATGGCTGAGTCCACACCCGCCGCAATCTCTGGCGCTTGCTGCCCGATCGCCACATTGACCCCGCAGGTGGCGCCGTCAAAACCTTTGGCGGAGTCATCGAACCCGATGTCGAGAATCACCTCACGAGCGATTGCCGCGTAGTCGACGTGGGCTTTGGTCGTGACTTCGCCGGCGATATGCACCTGACCGGTCGTGATGAGCGTCTCGACGGCTACTCGAGCGTGCTTGTCGCGTGCGAGCAATTCATCGAGGATGGCGTCGCTGACGGCATCAGCAATCTTGTCCGGGTGCCCCTCAGTGACGGACTCGGACGTGAACAGCCGCGATGACACAACGTCCTCCTGCATTTTGGACATACCCTGCCTTGACTAGGTCGGCAGTCTAGAACCCCGCAGGCCTGCGGGTCGGGCATGGACGGCTCAGGAGCGCTCGGCCTGAACAATGTCAAGGATGGCATGGGCGGCTGACAGTTTTGATTGATGCGGTATCGCGGACACCAACCCCGCCGCAGTGACAACCACGGCCGAGGTGTCATAGTCAGCGAACACGGCACCACCAGTGACGTCGTTCGCAACGATGGCGTCACAACCCTTCGCCAGCAACTTCTGTTCGGCGAGAGCCTGCAGTTGCGTTGCGGAAGTCTCAGCCGCGAAGCCCACGATGTAGGGGCGTCTTCCCGAGCGCGCAGCAACGATGCTTCTCAGGATGTCTGATGTCGGCGCTAGTTCGAGAGTCAGAGGTGTCGACAGATCGGGCTTCTTGATTTTCTCTGTTTGTGCTTGCGATGAGTAGTCAGCCACAGCAGCCGCCATCACAACAACATCCGCGTCAACGATGGCGGTCGTCATGGCCGCCGCTAGCTGCGCGTGACTGCCTACTGCGACTGTGGTGGCACCAGCCACATCGGCCAATTCCACGTTGGCCGCAACGACTGTCACGTGCGCGCCCCGGGCAACGGCAGCGGCAGCGATTGCGTATCCCATGCGGCCCGAAGACCGGTTGCCAATCCATCGGACTGGGTCAAGCGCTTCTCGAGTGCCCCCAGCGCTGACCACGATGCGTAGACCGGCGAGGTCTTGGGCTTTGTCGGTGGCCGCGAGTACTGCGATATCAGCCAAAGACTCAGGAGCAGGCAGCCGGCCCGGACCGGAGTCCGGCCCAGTGAGACGGCCAGAGTCTGGTTCCAGCACGAGCACGCCACGAGCTCTCAGGGCGGTCACATTCTGTTGCGTTGCCGGATGCAACCACATCTCGGTGTGCATGGCTGGCGCCATCACAATCGGACATCGGGCCATGAGCAGGATCGCCGACAGCACATCGTCAGCGCGACCGGCGGCAACCCGAGCCATGAGGTCGGCAGAGGCGGGAGCCACGAGAATGGCGTCGGGGGTTCGTGCCGTACTTACGTGTGTCACTTCGTGGGTGCGCTGCCACATGTCCACCACGATGGGGTTGCCCGATAGTGCCGCCCAGGTGGGCTCGCCGACAAACTTCAGAGCACTCGCGGTGGGACACACGGTGACATCAACGGAAAGATCTCGCAGTCGGCGAACAATCTCGGCGGACTTATAGGCAGCAACACCACCGCTGACGCCGAGCAGGATTTTCTTCGTCAGTGGGACCTCACCGCTGCCGGCGTCGGTCGTGGGAATCAGCGCCACTGATAGTCACCGCTGGGCCCGAACACTAGGTGCTCAGACGGTCGGCTCCTCGGCAATGCTCGTGAGCTTGCCCGCGTTGATTTCGCGCAATGCAATTGAGAGGGCTTTATCGGTCTTGTCCGCGGCCACCATGGGGCCGATGTACTCAAGCAGACCCTCACCCAACTGCGAGTAGTGGGCGTTGATTTGACGGGCGCGCTTAGCGGCGTAGATGACCAACGCGTACTTGGAGGACGTGGCTGCGAGCAACTCGTCAATCGGCGGGTCGGTGATACCAGACGGCGAGGCGACGATCCCGGACATGCCACTCCTTCGATCCCCGACGGCATCTCGGTGGGTGCTCGGCCGGGGGGCTGTTGTGTGGTGCTTACTGCGTTGCCTAAGACGGCGACGAAGTCGGCTGCGGTGGCAGCCTGAGTAAGGATATCAGCCCCTGCAGCGCGTGCTCGAGGTGATCATTCACGACGGTGGCATCGAACTCCGACTCTGCCGCCAGCTCAATCCGCGCGGTCTCAAGCCTGCGAGCCAGCACATCTGGTGCCTCGGTGCCACGGCCACTCAATCGCTCGACCAGGTCCTGCCAGGTAGGCGGAGCGAGGAAGACCAATTGTGCCTGCGGCATGGCCTGGCGCACCTGTCGTGCACCTTCAAGGTCGATTTCCAAGATGACCGGCGTACCCGCGCTGAGTCGCTGCTCCACTGGCCGCCTCGGCGTGCCGTACCAGTTGCCTGCAAAGTTGGCCGATTCGAGGAACTCACCGTCGCTTTGCATCCGATGGAACTCGGCCTCGGTTACGAAGAAGTAGTCGCGCCCGTGGACTTCGCCCTCGCGGGGGACGCGAGTCGTAGCGCTCACAGACACCCAGACATCTGGTCGACGGGTGCGCAGTTCCCGAATGAGGGAACTCTTGCCCACCCCGCTGGGGCCGGACAACACGGTCAACGTCGACTCGCTCACGAGGTCAATTCCGCTGCAAGATCCTCAGCAATCGCCGCAGCTGCCGCCGCCGGATCAGCGGAAGCAGTGATTGGCCGACCGATAACCAACAGGTCAGCGCCAGCGGCGCGTGCAGCACGAGGGGTTGCGACACGTGCTTGGTCGTGCGACTCACTGTCGGCCGGCCGGATGCCTGGGGTGATGAGCATGACGTCGGCTGGGACAACCCCGCGAACCAGTGCCACTTCCTGAGCGCTGCAAACCAACGCGCGCGCACCAGCGCTGACCGCTAATTGCGCCAATCTGACCACGGCGTTGTTCGCATCCCCTGCAATTCCGACCTGCTCGAGGTCCTGCGCGGACATTGACGTCAACACCGTCACCGCGGCCACCCGCGCGTCCGGTAGCGACTGCACTGCTGCGCCGACCATCGCTGCACCACCACTGGCATGCACCGTGACGATGTCCGGGGACAAAGCAGCGATTGACCGCGCTGCCCCGGCGACTGTGGCGGGAATGTCGTGCAGTTTCAGATCAAGGAACAGGGCACAGTGTGGTGCGGCGGCACGAATCTGTCGGACACCGTCTGCCCCGTCGCGCAGGTAGGACTCCAGTCCAATCTTGAGATGGGAGACATACGGCGCTACGGCACGTGCCCAAGCAACGGCAGTCTCTAGGCGTGGGGCATCCAAGGCGACCGCAACCGGGACAGGTCTCACAAGTTGACCTCCGCAGTCTTCTCGTTGTCCGACTCGGGCTGTTGATCTTGACGTCGAACCCAGTCAATGACGTCCTCTTGTGCTGATGACTGCACGTCAGCTGCCAGACCTAGGTCACGTGCGTCAGCGGCAGTGGCTGCGCTGTCAGGTTGACTCACGGCGG
>CAYFKX010000004.1:0-16087 GCA_964343545.1 uncultured Bifidobacteriaceae bacterium
GGACATGTGCGTGCAACCGTTGCCACCACTCGACAGTCGTGGCTGGCGAGCGGCCGAAACCTAGATCCACGCACAGTGGTTGCTCCACCGACCGCAGAAACGAACAGTACGAGGCAATCAGCCATCGATCGACTCGGCGCAACCGGTTTGGCGCGGTGGTGCCGCGTGTGATGTCACCGACTCGCTTCGTCGCCATGATGCGATGACCATAGTGCGGCAAACGTGAAGACGCTCTGCCTCGAGCCTTGCTGCCGCCCACATCGGCGATGTAGACGCCCACAAAACCTTGGGGCCGCAACCCGGGTGGGTTGCGGCCCCAAGGCCTTGGAAGGGGCAGAGTTAGTAAGCGCTCTTGAATGCCGAGGCATCACTGGGGTACACAAACTTCGTGACAGCCCACGCTGCGATGGCTGCGACCGCCTGCACCGCGACCAGAATCAGCGCGCCGACGAACGTCGGGCCGGTCTTGCCGCCGAAGATCGAGCCGAAGGTGACGGCGATGTTGCCGTAGCCCTGCGGGAAGGTGGACGCCATGACGAACACCCAGCCACCAAGTGCGAGCGGCACAAGGTTGCCGCGACCAGCGCGGATGCAGGAGTGCACCACCATGACGAGGACAAAGGTTGCGACGAACTCAGAGACGTAGGACCACGCATCCAGGTTCGCCTTTTCGCCGAACGAGCTGGGCAGGTTGCCAGTTCCCGCGTAGACGGCGAGGCTCACGCCCACGATGGCGCCGAGCACCTGGGCGACTGCGTAGGCAACAAAGTCACTGGCCGTCATCCCCTTGAAGAGGAAGGCGCCGAGTGACACGGCTGGGTTGAAGTGGCCGCCGGAGACAGCTCCGAACACGGCCACCATGACTGCGAGTACCAGACCCGCCGCAAGGGCCGCTCCGAAGCGGTCAGAAGACTGCAGCAAGCCGATGCTCGTGAAGTCAGTGGCTGAGTTCTTGGTCGAGTTCAGCCGCACGATGCCGACGAGAAGCCTTCCGCCGCCGACAACTGCGAACAGGAGCAGTGCGGTGCCGATGAACTCGGACACCAGCCTGCGGGCAAGTGTGTTTTCCATAGTGTCAAGCGTCCCACAGCTATCTGAATGCACTCTGAATATGTCCTACGACACGCCCACCGCCTAGTACCGGGCTTTCCGCCCAATCCGCGGGGCTATCAAGCACCCCGAGCCGGTGTAGAACTGCCGCCAACACCACCGCACGGGGCCTGGCAGCACCGTCCCCAATCTTGATTGCGATCCCGAGCGGTCCATGCTCGGCTGAGATGACTGCCGCTGCGAGTACCCCTTCTGCGCCGTCCTTAGCCAGCAAGCCAGGGACTGCTTGCATCGCCGACGTCACATCGCGGCCGTGACCGGCGACCATGACTGGGTGGCTTCGCATTGCGGCGGCTACTTGGCCTTCCCAACTGCTGATGTCGGCTGTGGCGTAGTGGGCGTACGCAAACGCAAGGCCGCGGGTGGTGCAACTGAACAGGGCGGCACCACAACCGTCGACTCCGACGTGCTCTACGTCATCGGCGGTGAACTCCGCCACGACGGCCCGCACCGCCTGCTGCAGCGGATGCGCTGGTTCGAGGTACCCACCCGTGGGCCAGTCATTGGCGACGCAGGTGGCCAGCATTGCTGCGTGTTTGCCCGAGCAATCCGCATAGATCGCGGCCTTCTCAGTAACTCCGGTCGACCGCAATGCCGCGCGAGCAGCGGGGTCCATCGGCAGCGCTGGGGTGTTGCTCAAGTCGGTTTGGACCAGACCAACGCGTGCCAAGATTCTTTGCACTCCTGCAACGTGGACTGATTGTCCGGAGTGCGAAGAAGCCATGAGCGCCAACAGCTCTGGTTCCCAGCGGTACTGGTCCAGGCCGGCGCGCAACATCGCGACTAGCTGCAGGGGCTTCAAAGCTGACCGCGCGAACATGGTCGCGCTCACGTCACCCACGCCCAGGAGATCAACGCCGTCGCCAGCCACAACGCTGACAGAGCCGAAGTGGCGGGATTCAACGAAACCGTTGCGGACGACTTCGGCGAGCAGAGCAGGAGGCGGCTTCATGCCAGCAGATTGTTCACCCCAGCCTCGCCATTGCGATGGCGCACGGTCAGTTCGGCGCTCATGAGATCAACCACAGATTGGACCCGGCGACGCAACTGCGAAATCTCACGTTCGTGCTCAAGTAGCGCTGACTTCACCTGGTGCAAGCTGTCATCGCTGAGTACCGCGACATACGAGACTGCGGGGTCGTTGACCAAGCGTTCAACAGCTCGTCGGTGCTCTCCAAGGCGACTAGGTGTCGCGCTCGTCAGCCGCGGGCTCCGCTGGTGCCCTGATGGTGGCTCCGACAAGAGTCGCACTATCTCCGCGACGACATCAGGTGAGTCACTTCGAGCATGCCTACGTGCAATCTCGGCATCAAGCATGTCAATGCGGGTGTGTAGGACACGTCGTTGAAAGGACAGGTCGTTCTCTTCAGCATCTGCTTCTAGGCGCCGGGCGCGTAGCTCCTCACTGGAGATTTCCTTGAGCCCAACCGTGAAGTTTTCAGCCAGCACCCGATCAATTCGCCGGCGATTTTCAGGCTGGGTCACATCGTGATGCTTGCATAGAACCTTCGGTCATCGCTGAGGAATGATGAACGTGGACTCCCCGGCTTCGGGTAGACGTGGAGTAGCCCGGCTAGTCGATAACCACTACCGGAACCTGCCCGGCTCGGATAGTTCGTGATGCCGCAGCAATCTCGAAGTCAACGTCCGACGCAGCACTTCGCTTGACGACGGCCAAAGCCAGCGGCCCTTGCTCATAGTGCTGCACCGCAGAGCCAACTCGCCCCACGACGATGTCGCTATCTTGCAAGCGCACATCGGTACCCGCCGCTGGGAGTTGATCTTCTGCGCCGTCGAGGTGAAGGAGCACCAGACGACGTGGCGGCCGGCCAAGGTTGATGGTTCGTGCCACCGCCTCCTGCCCGCGGTAGCAGCCCTTGTGCAAGTGCACGGCGGAGCCAATCAACCCCACCTCGTGAGGCAGGCTGCGATGGTCAATATCTAGGCCAAGCCGTGGAACGGCGGCGGCAATCCGCAGCGATTCCCAGGCCCACATTCCTGCGCCAGCATCAACCTGGGCCGATCTCGGCACAATGGACAAGGTTGCTGGCCACGGCGCTGGTCGCGCAGGGACGTAAGGGTCCTGCCCAGGTTGTGGCACTGAGAACGCGGCCGGCGCAGTCCAAGCAGCGACCGACTCAGATGCCACCGCACCAGTGAAACCCCCGAACACTGCGTAGGTCTGGCTGACATCCTCGACTGCGACGTCGTACATGAACACCATGGACTTCAGATAGACCGTTAGCGCATCCGTAGTCTCGGGTTCCGTGATGAGCCACAGACAATCACTGGCAGAAATCACTTTGAGGTCGTACTCAATGTGCCCCTGCGCAGACAAGATCAGCGCATGGCAACTCTGCCCCGGCGCAATCTGATCGACTGCTTGTGTCACCAACAGGTGCAGCCACTCCCGACGGTCGGCTCCACTCACCCGAATGACCCCATAGTGGCTCAGGTCCACGAGCGCATCACCTGCCACCAGAGCCCGAGCTTCTGTGAATGGGTCCCCGCGATGCCAAGCCACCGCTGCATCAGTTGAGGTCGGCTCGAACTCGATCATCTGCCCGCACTACCTGTGCATGCGCGGCAACGCCCGGCAACCGCCATGTGCGTTGGGTCCACCGTGAAACCGTGGCGGGTAAGGACTTCAGCCATCAATGCCGTGGCCACATCGACATCGGCACTCACCACGCCACCGCAGGCCTCGCAGACCAAGTGAACGTGCTTGTGCTCACTGACTGCGTGGTACGTCAACGGCGCATGACCGAGATGGGTATGGGTGACGAGCCCGAGGTCCTCCAAGGCCTCAAGCGCCCGGTACACCGTGGACAAAGTGAGACCGGGCGCGTTCGCCTCGAGGGCAGCGAGTATCGCCTCTGGCGTGGCGTGCCCGAGTGCGTTGACCGATTCGTAAATTCGGTGCCGCTGTTCAGTGAAGCGCATTCCGCGCTGACGCACAACGGCGGCAAATTCCTCGCGAGTCAGGCTCATTCTGCGCGGGTCACCCGATCGAGTTGAGCTGAGACATGCGGCGCGAGCGCCTGCCCCATGGCCTTCATGTCCATCACCCACAACAGTTTCTCGTTGACCAGCCCATACATTCGGGTGCCGCCCGAATAATCCTTCGCTGTCTCGGTACGCAGCAAGCCGGCGGTTCGCAGTTCCATTCGGGCGCCCGTGATTTTTGCGTCGACTAGCCCCGTGATTGTGACTTCCCCAGTCCAGATTTCAACGTAACCTGTTGGATGCGCGAGCAGCAGTTCAGCGTTGTTATCCGGCGCGGGGCGTAGATACCCAGTCTCAACTGCGAGCTGCTCGCCCAGTGATCCATCAGCCATCAGCCGTGTGGATCGTGAGTAATAGTGCAGGAAGGGTCTGCCGTCAGTCGTGCACACGACCTCCTGCAGGAACGCAAATCCCTCCTGCCCCGGATACCCCCCTTGGCCGGCTCCACGCCAAGCCCCCAGAAGCCAGGACATCGGCAGGATTTCCTGCGGCAATTGCGATGGAAGCAACTCCGCCTGCGCCACCGCCTGTGCAATCGCGCTGTCCATGCTCATGTCCCCATCGTAGGCGCACGGCCAAGGTCGAGCGGCGTCCCAAACCGCCCTCATATGCCCACCCAACCGACCCTGTGCGCGCGCTCAGAGTGCCGATTACGATTGCCTTGTCGGCGGCGATGGAGGTGACGTATGACCTTGCTGCTGCTGACGAACGCGCACACTGGTTCGGTTGAAGTACTGCCGGCACTCGCTCTGCTGCGTCATCACGTTCGGGTGCTTCCTGCCGAACCCTCTGCCCTACTTGATGCGGGCTCCTACCAAGCGGTCCTCGTGGACGGGCGCCGGGATTTCATTGCGACGAAGGCCCTGTGTCGGGTCATCCGCACCACCGGCGTTGACGCCCCGGTCTTCTTGATCACAACCGAAGGCGGCCTGGCAGCGGTATCAGCCGAATGGGGCATCGACGACATCATGCTCGACACCGCAGGCCCGGCGGAGGTGGATGCACGAATCCGGCTAGCAATCGGCCGAGTTGAGCAGTCCCAAGATGTGCCCGCAGAGATTCGTAGCGGGGACATCACCATCGATGAGGCCACATACTCCGCGCGGGTCAATGGACAAGTGTTAGACCTGACGTTCCGTGAGTTCGAGTTCCTGAAGTTCCTCGTGCAACACCCTGGACGTGTTTTCACCCGCGAGCAACTTCTGCAGGAAGTCTGGGGATACGACTACTACGGCGGCACCCGCACCGTTGACGTTCACGTGCGAAGGTTGCGAGCGAAGCTTGGTCCAGAGTACGAGGCCGCCATCGCCACGATTCGTAATGTCGGCTACCGCTTCGACTCCAGTTCAACCACGAGCACCGCACGAAGTGAGGCGCACTCCGTCGTCACTGAGGGGCAAGCCGACAGGTGAGCGACGACACCGCTGTCACTGCTGTCGTTGGCGCTCTGTCCAGTGAAGTACTCGATTCAGTGCTTTACCTACTTGACCAAGCCACCCACCACGATGGTGTCCGCCCACTGTCCGAACATGCGAGCCTGCACCTACGCCACGGTGGTGATGCCGGGGTCACGCACATACTCGCGCATAGTGACGGCGAACTCAGTGGATACCTACATCTTGATACCACCGACGTGGTGCAAGGTCCCAGTGCTGAGCTCGTAGTCCTACCCAAACACCGCGGGCATGGCATCGGCTCACGATTATTAGCGCAGGCCACGCAGCTCGCCCACGGCAAACCTCTGCGGCTGTGGGCTCACGGCGACTCAGCGCAGGCCAACTCATTCGCGCACAGCAGGGGTTTCGTACGCGAGCGGCGTCTGCTTCAGATGCGCCGTTCGCTCTACGCACCACTGCCGCGTCCACTACTCCCGGACGCCATCACAGTACGCAGCTTCCAGGCTGGGATAGACGACAAGCCGTGGCTAGCGCTGAATGCTGAGGCATTTGCGCATCTGCCAGACCAAGGCACCTGGTCGATGCGCGACTTGCAAATCCGCTTATCCGAACCATGGTTTGACGCTCAGGGTCTGCTTGTTGCAGTCAACGCGCAAGGACAACTCGTCGGCACCCACTGGACTAAGGCTCATGGCGCGTCCCATCACGCCGACCATAGTCATGAGCAGATTGGTGAGGTCTACGTGCTCGGCGTCGCCGACAGCGCCCGCGGGACCGGGCTTGGCAGAGCACTCACCATTCTCGGGCTGGAGTACCTGCGGGACTTGGGCCTGGGCGCTGTGATGCTGTATGTCGACGAGGCGAACCAACCTGCCATCAAGGTCTATGAGGGGCTTGGGTTCACTCACTGGGACAGCGATGTGCTTTATCGCAGCAGCCAGTAACGAGATTTGACGCGTAGTGTGTATGCCATGAGAAAGACCGCTGCCCTCGCCGCGCTCGTCGCACTAACTTTGAGCGGCTGCGGTTTGTTCAACCGCGACTCCGCAGAGCCGAGCAAGTCCGCGAGCCCGACACCGTCGGAAAGCCTGTCCAGTAGCGCCACCTCGTCAGCAACGGCTGACATCCCGTTAGCAATAGTTGTGTCCAACACTCGCAGCGCTGGTGGCGCGACGGTCAAGGTCGTGACATCACTCACAGGTCCCGAATCGTTCAGCGGGACACTCGCTGGATCATTGAGCCTGGACACTGGCACCGGCCGCGCGGACTACACCGCAGCGAACGGTCGCACCAGCGAGCGCATCATGGCTGGGGGCAAGACATACACATCCGCTGGCTCGACCTGGGTTGCAACTGCGCAGACGGGACGGGGATTGCTAGGAGGCGACCTGCCGACGTTGTGGCGGCTGCTGTCAACCATGAGCTCAACTGCGGTGGCAGGCAAGTCCGAAGGCTCCATCGAGCTCGCAGACGCACTCGCGCTCGCCAGTGTCGACTCGAACACAGCAGGGCTCATCAAAACATCAGGACTACGCGCTGATGTGTCGATTTCCTACGACACCAACGGAGTTCTGACGAAGCTGCAGATTGCCTGGTCCGACAGCAAACGGTCGCTGTCGGTGACCTTGTCAGTCAGTGATGTCGGGCAGGTTATCGAGGTCACCGCGCCCACCGAAGTTGTCACTGGAGGCCCAGAGTCCCAGTAGGGCGGGCGACGGTGAGTGCCCGATTCAACGCTCCACGACGGCGTTCTTGGGCACCACGATGACGCCCTCAGCACTAATCGTGAAGCGTTGCGCGTCGAGCACCGGATCGACCCCAATCTGAGCGTCATCTGCGACGACCACGTTGCGGTCGAGAATTGCTCGCCGCACAATCGCGTTCTTGCCGATGCTCACACCGGGTAGCAGCACTGAGCCTGCAACAAACGATCCTTGGTCAATGCGCACGTTGTGCGAGATCACTGAATCGCGCACATGCCCCCCTGAGACGATCGTCCCAGTACCCACCATCGAATCGTGCGCTGTTCCAGCTTCCACGAACTTTGCCGGTGGCAACGGTGGCAACTCCGTATGGATTGGCCACTGGCGGTTATAGAGATTAAAAATGGGCTCAACGCTAATCAGGTCCATGTGCGCGTCGTAGTAAGCATCAATGCTTCCGACGTCGCGCCAGTAGTGTCGATCTCGCTCGGAGGAGCCGGGGACATGGTTCAACGCGAAGTCGTAAACATGCGCTTGCCCGGCTGCAGTAAGCATCGGAATGATGTTTGTTCCGAGGTCGTGTTTGCTGGACTCATCTTGCGAGTCCGCGTGCAATGCATCAATAAGTGTCTGCGTTGAGAACACGTAGTTGCCCATCGACGCAAAAGACCAGTCAGGGTCGCCAGGGATCCCCGGCGGATCTGCGGGTTTCTCGAGGAAGCGATCGATTTGGGTACTGCCTTCACGAACCTCGATGATGCCGAAGTCATGTGCGCTGTGGCGCGGCACCCGAACTCCGGCGACAGTTACGCCGGCGCCAGAGTCAATGTGTGCCTGAACCATTTCAGCGGGGTTCATGCGATACACGTGGTCAGCGCCAAAGACGGCGACGTAGTCAGGTTGCTCATCCTGAATCAAGTTCAGGCTCTGCAGAATCGCATCAGCACTACCGGTGTACCAGCGCTGGCCGAGCCGTTGTTGCGCCGGCACCGACGTGATGTAGTTGCCCAACATGGTCGTCAGACTCCACGCGGTCGTGATGTGGCGGTTCAGTGAGTGCGACTTGTATTGCGTCAGCACACAGATTCGCAGGTAGCCAGCGTTAACCAAGTTGGAGAGCACAAAATCAATGAGTCGGTAGGACCCGCCAAAGGGAACCGCTGGCTTCGCTCGGTCCGCAGTCAGCGGCATTAGTCGCTTGCCTTCACCGCCTGCGAGGACAATCGCGAGTACCCGATGCCGAGGAGCCATGCGCGCAGCGTAGAGGGCGTTCTAGGGTTGCGACATGGGTTCGGTCAAAGAAGTCAGCATGCTGACCCGGGAATGGCCACCTGAAATCTATGGTGGCGCCGGCGTACATGTGCTGTCGCTGGTTCAGGCGCTGCGTGACACTGGCAACACTTCGGTTGACGTGCACTGTTTCGGGCCAACGCGTGAAGGCGCTGTCGGACATGGCGACAACGCTTTGAGTGCAACCGCCGACCCCGCCATGCGGGTGCTGGCCATCAATCTTGAGATGGCGGCAGCGATCGGTCGTGGGGCTGACCTGGTGCATTCGCACACCTGGTACACGAATCTGGCAGGCCAGGTAGCCGGCTTGCGCCGGCGGATTCCACACGTCATCACGGCGCACTCGCTGGAGCCGCGGCGACCATGGAAGGCCGAGCAACTTGGGACCGGCTATGCAATCAGTTGCTGGGTAGAACGCACCTGTTACGAATCCGCCGACGCGATCATCGCCGTCAGCGCACACATGAAGGCCGACCTACTGGACTGTTACCCACAGATCGACCCGGGCCGTGTTCACGTCATCCATAACGGCATCGACACTGACAAGTTTTCGATGGACAACGGCCAAGACCGCATCGAGCACTTGGGCATCGACCTGTCGAAACCTTACGTACTCGCAGTCGGTCGCGTGACCCACCAGAAAGGTTTCCACCATTTCATCCGTGCCGCGGCTCTGCTACCGCCAGACATAGGTGTCGTGATGTGCGCCTCGTCACCAGATACTGACGACGTCAGGGTGCAGACCGAGATGGCATGGAACCAACTGGAAGGAACTCGCGCCAACGCGTTGTGGCTTCGCGATCATGTTGACCTGCCCACACTCCGCCAACTCCTGTCCCACGCCAGTGCATTTGTGTGCCCTTCCATCTATGAACCGCTGGGCATCGTCAACCTTGAAGCCATGGCATGTGGCACCGCAGTTGTCGCAAGTGATGTGGGCGGGATACCGGAAGTGGTCTCCGACGGCGAGACGGGTCTGCTCGTGCACTACGACGCGAACGACCCTGAATTCTTTGAACGAGAACTCGCCGCGGCCATGGAACGAGTTGCTGGTGATTCCAACCTTGCGGCCAAACTTGGCGCAGCTGGTCGACAGCGAGCACTGAGCACATTCAGTTGGGGCGCTGTCGCTGCGTCGACAACCGCTCTGTATGCCCACGTGACATCGTGACCGAGCCGATCGAGGTCGTGTCCTCGAATCAACGTCTCGCGACTGTCCGCAGACCCGCAGTGGGCTATGCGGTCTACCTCGGGGTCGTGCTGTTGTTCAGCATCAACGGCACCGTCTCGAAGACCATCATGGCTAGCGGCATGACACCAGAACGGCTCAGCCAGTTTCGCGCAACCGCCTCTTTCCTCGTGTTGCTCGTAGTCGCACTGCTCGTGAAGCCGCGTGCGATGCGTACAACACCTCGCGAGCTCGCGTTGTTGGCTTGTTACGGCGTCCTTGGCGTGACCATGACGCAGTACCTCTATTTCATCGCCATCAGCCGTCTCCCAGTCGGTGTTGGCCTATTACTGGAGTTCACCGCTCCCATCATGATTGCCCTGTGGCTGCGTTTTATCGCACGCCAACGAGTGCGTCCGCAGCTGTGGCTGGGTCTGGCTCTCGCCCTGGGTGGCCTTGCGGTCGTCGCACAGGTCTGGCGGGGCCTAACACTCGATGGGCTCGGAGTCATAGCCGGGCTTGGTGCAGCAGCAGCGCTAGCCCTGTACTACCTCGTCGGAGAACGCGTAGCGAGCACTCGAGATCCGTTGACGCTGACCACCTGGTCATTCGGTTTCGCGACTGCGTTTTGGGCGCTACTGCAACCGTGGAAGTCATTCCCGTGGTCAGCGCTGCAGGGCTCAACGGTGGTTCCCACGAGCGCTGGCAACATCAGCGTGTCTGTGGTCGCGCTTGCGATCTACATGGTGCTGTTCGGAACTGTCATCACGTTCGCGTTCGTCAACTTCTCACTGCGCCATCTCTCGGCTAGCCAAGCCAGCGTGGTTGGCATGACCGAACCGTTGATGGCTAGCGCAGTCGCATGGTTGGCCCTCGGCGAGCGCCTCGGTGCGGTTCAGATTTTGGGCGGCGTCGTCGTACTCATCGGGATTTTGCTCGCCGAGTTTTCTCGTTACCGCGCCTGAGTCGATTTCACGATTCGTCTGAGTCGGTGGCCGATCGCTGCGACCACAGGAGTAAGACCGCGTACGCGAGCATGAAACTTGCTCCGAAGGCGAAATACCCCCAGCGCATCGCTGTCCAGCCACCCGGTAGCAGAGTGGTGAGCAAGGTCATGACGCCACCGCCGATGAGCATCACAACGGCAGCGCTCATCACTGTGTGCGGGTCTGCGCGGCGCACAAGCCACATCTGACCCGACAGTGCAATGAGGCAGGCACCAACCATCTGCAGTGACCATCGAACTTGTGACAAGTCGCCCTCAAGACCCAGCCAGTCTGCGAACAGTCCTGGTGCCAGCAACAGCAGTGGCGCCGTCACCGCGAAGACTGTGGAACCGGCCGCTAGCACCGCACGCGTCACTGAGGCCGCGCGATGTTGCTGCTTGGGCGGGTGCGGCGTCGCGCTGCCTGCTGAATCCGTTGCGTGTGGTGTTGATTCGGTCATGACCAGACCGTAGCCCTGTCCGAGCACTGCACGCGGAACAATGTGCCTGTGTTGCCTGAGTCAAGACGCGCCGTGGCCCCAGTTGATGAGGCCATCGCCGCCGCCGTGCGGGTGCTTCACGAAGGCGGGCTCGTCGGCCTTCCAACCGAGACCGTGTACGGGCTCGCCGCATTGGCACACGACCACGAAGCGGTGGCACGCATCTTCTCGGTCAAGGGACGTCCGGCAGACCATCCGCTCATCGTGCACATCGCGGACGTCAGCCAACTTTCCGAATGGGCAGCCAGCGTTCCGACCTATGCGGTGCGTCTGGCTGAGGAACTCTGGCCTGGCCCGCTGACACTGATCCTGCCGAAGCAGCCGCAGGTATCGGCGTTACTGACCGGTGGGCAAGACACTGTTGGCTTGCGCGTGCCATCACACCCGACTGCGCAACAAGTCATCCGCGCCGCTGGTGCTGTTGCTGCACCCAGTGCGAATCGATTTGGTCGAGTCTCGCCTACGACTGCGCATGCGGTCGCTGAGGAGTTGGCTGACTTTCTTGACGAACGCGATCTCATTCTTGACGGTGGCGCCTGCGCCGTCGGTATTGAGAGCACGATTGTGGACTGCACCGGATCAGCTCCAAGGATCCTTCGGGACGGCTTCTACAGCGATGAAGTCATCAGCACGACCGCGGGCATCGCCGTAGATGAGAAGGATTGGACCAGCACGCCACGGGTGTCCGGTTCGCTGGCAGCGCACTACGCGCCACAAACTCCGGTGCGCCTGCTCGATGCAACGCAAGTGAACCAACTCGACCCGTCAGAACTGGCGGAAGTCTGGCTCTTGGCAAGTGCCGATGAGTCCATTCTTGGCGCTGCACTTGCCGCAGCCGCACACGTCACGCGTCCGCCTGATGCGAGCGCCTACGCACAGCTTCTCTACGCAACTCTTCGAGAGGCAGACACGCAGCAGGTGACCGCGGTGTTTGCTGTCCCGCCGCTCGGGCAAGGCATTTCGGTCGCCATCCGAGACCGATTGCAGCGCGCAGCTGCTGGCAGCGCAGCCGGCGAAAATCGTTGACCGTGACGTCGGTAACACCTGCGTCCCAGCATCAAGCCGAATGACTTCCCCGTTCAGAAACAAGTTGTCAGCGATGACCGTTACTTCGGCGGCAACCTCGTCCCAGCATCAAGCCGAATAACTTCCCCGTTCAGAAACGAGTTGTCAGCGATGGCATTGACCAGCGCCGCATACTCGGACGGACGTCCCAGCCGTTTAGGGAACAACTGCTGCGTGGCCAGGGCCTGCAGCACCTCAGGGGCGAGTTGGTCGTAAATCGGCGTCTCGACGACCCCTGGCGCAATGGTGCACACCCGCACGCCAATCGCCGAGAGGTCGCGCGCGAGCGGCAACGTCATCGCAGCAATCGCACCCTTTGATGCGCTGTAGGCCGCCTGCCCAATCTGGCCGTCGAATGCGGCGACGGATGCGGTCATCACCAACACGCCACGCTGACCGTCCGCGTCAGGTTCGTTTGCGGCCATCGCTGCGGCCAGTGTCGAGGCGACATGAAAGGTGCCGGAGACATTGATGTCGAGCACTTTCCGGAACGTCGGCATGGGATGGGGCGTGCCATCGCGGCCCACCGTGCGAGCGCCGAGCACGATGCCAGCGCACATGACACCAAGTTGCACGCTTCCAAGAACTTGTAGGGCGGTGTCTAAGGCGGCGTCGACTGCCGCGTCGTCGGTCACATCGGCAGCAAGTGCGACCACGTCATCGGAATGCTCAGCTGCGAGGGCGTCGAGCTTTTCCCCTGGTAGGTCAAGGACGGCGACTTTGCAGCCGCGGGAGAGCAACGAGTCAACGGTGGCACGGCCTAGGCCCGACGCCCCACCAGTGACTACTGCGCCAGTTATGTGCATGAGGCGCAGGCTAGCGGTCGAGCTCAGCGAGGAAGCGCTCAACTTGAGCAGCAATCTCCTCATCGCTCGGCACCGACGCGGAAGGTTCGCCCTTCTCTGCTGCCCGCGCCGCGAGCATGCCATCAAGCTGCTCCTCCAGCGCCTGAACCACTTGCACATTCTCTGGATCCGCGGCGACCTGACGACTGATGTCCGCGTCCGCCTCAGCGGCACGCTCGCGCAAGTCATCCAACGGAATTGCCAACCCTGTTGTAGCCGACAGTTCCTCAATCAGGCGCACTGCCGCCGACGGGTAGTCCGCTGCCGCGAGGTAGTGGGGGACGTGGGCGACGAATCCCAGCGACGTGCGCCCCGCTGCGGCAAGAGACAGCTCCAGCAGCCCCGACATGCTGCCGGGCACTTCGATGTCACCAACCCAGGGCTCACGGCCCGCAATCAGTGACGAATCAGTGCCGTGTGCGGTGACCTGCACGGCTCGGGTATGCGGAGCAGGGAAGGGCACGCCTTGTAGACCCAACACCAGCGCAACATCCCATCGCTGCACTAGGGAGATGACCGCATCTCGGACCGCTCGCCATCCCAAGTCTGGCTCCGGGCCTTGCAAGGCAAGAAAATTCTGTCCATGCGAGTCGGTGAGTTCGTAGAGCACCAACTCTGGTAGGTCGATATCGCCGTAGTGATCGGACAAAAATGTCGACCGAGGTCGACGGCCTCGGTAGTCATAGAGAAGGTCGATGTCGAACTCTCCGAGTTTGCGGTGCTCAAGTGCATCCACCATATGCGCCACGGCAATTCGCCCGGCAGCGCCAGCATCAAGGAAACCTGCGAACGCGTGAATCAGCACGGGTGGCTGACCCGACGGCTCGCTGGTCATGTGCAGGATGCTCACGGGCGCCATGGTAAGCCGAAACCACCTGAGCCTGCTCGCTGTGCACCTCGGGCACTACGAGACGACGGGCAGCTCACGGACCTTCGGACTGTGCATCACAAGCGTTGCACAGTCCGACAATCTCCACGTTGTGCTGAACGTCACGAAAACCGTGCACTGCCGCGACATCGCCCGCCCACCGCTCAACTTGCGGGTCATGCACTTCCACGGTCTTGCCGCATCGTCGACAGACCAGATGATGATGGTGGTCATCTGAGCACTTGCGGTAGAGCAGCTCGCCAGTATCGCTGACGATAGTGTCGACGCTCGCCGCCTGCACCAGTGCTGCCAATGTTCGATAGACAGTGGCAAGACCAATTTCGATGCCAGCATCGGCGAGCAGGGCGCGAATTCGTTGTGCGCTCGCGAAGTCACCCCGTTGGGCAAGTAGGTTCTCGATGGCGGCGCGCTGACGAGTCCGACGCAGCCCATTCGCGGCGTGTTGACGTGCTGTCATCGCTGAGCCTGCCCGTGCGTCGCGGTGGTGGGCGAGTGGTCGACATTGCTGGTCAACCCGTGGTCGCGGTGGCTGGCTCGGCGCGAGCGGCCAGCGCGAACTATCGCCGCGACAGTGAAAGTTCCCAGGGCACACAGCACGATCGCCGGACCGGGTGGCACGTCTGCGTAGTAGCCAGTGACAAGGCCACTTGATGAACTCACCACACCCAGACTGACCGCGAGGGCTGCAGTGGCACGGAAGGATTTGGTCAGTTGCTGCGCTGCTGCGACCGGCACAATCATGATGGCGCTTACCAAGAGCAGTCCGACGGTGCGCATCCCAATGACAACCGTCACTGCGGACAGCATGGACAGCAGCGTGCTGATAGCGCGTACGCGCACCCCGTTGATGGCGGCCGCATCCGGGTCAATGGCCACTGCGAGCATCTCAGCACCGAACAACCACAGCGCGAGTGCGGTCACTGCCGCTGTCGCCATCAACAGAACCACATCACTGCCGCTGACCGTAGCGATGGAGCCAAAAAGGAAGGCGTTCAGTGACGCGGCGCTGCCACCGGACAGCGAACCAAGGAGTACTCCGCCCGCGATACCTCCATAGAAGAGCAGCGCCAGTGCCACATCGGCGGCAGCCCGACTTCGCGCACGAACGAATTCAATGACAATGGCACCCCCGAGAGCCACCGCCAAGGCCGTGCCCACAGGTGCCGTCCCGAGCAGCATTGCCAAACCCACACCAGTCAAGGCGACGTGGCCCATTCCGTCACCAAGCAATGCCAGTCGGCGCTGCACCAGATGCACACCAACCAGAGGTGCGATGAGCCCGACAATGAGAGCGGCCACGAGGGCACGTTGCATGAACTCGTAAGCGAGCATCACATCTCCAGCAACGCGGAGTCGGGTCGAACCAACTCATGCTCGTGGTGCGGTTCATGGCGAAGGTGGCGACCGAGGACCTCGCTCGAAGGTGGGCCTTGGTAGACAACCGAGGACTGTCCAGCGCCACCGAAGACGACAACGTGATCCACCAGAGAAGCTATGGCATCAAGCTCATGGGCCACGATCACCAAAGTGACACCCTCGGAGCGCAAACGTGCGAGCACCGACACCAAACCGGCCTGATGCTCAACGTCGACCCCGGCGAGCGGCTCATCAAGCAAAAGCACCTGCGCACCGGTAGCGATCGCCCGCGCGAAGAGCGCACGCCGCTGTTGTCCGCCCGACAGTTGATCTATTGGCTGCCCAGCTTGGTCAGCCAGATCGACCACGTCGAGCGCGTGCGCCACTCGCTGACGGCGATGTGTGCGCAATCGCCAACGATGCCATCGATTGAGTGGGCTGGTGAAGGCGGATTCGACGAACTCAGTGACACTGACTGGGACCGATGTTGCTCCAGGAAGCAGTTGCGGCACCAAGGAAATTGGCAGCCCGTGACGACGTTGTGAACGAGCATCGCCAAACCAGGTGACCGTGCCGCTGCTCACTGGAGTCAAGCCAAGCACCGCACGGAGGAAGGTCGTCTTGCCCGAACCATTCGGTCCCAGCAGCGCGGTGCACGACCCTGGCTCGATGTCCACCGACACATCGCGCAGGATGCTCGCCCCGTCGATGTCTACCCGCATCGCATGGGTATGTAGCACGAGCTTCGTTACTGGCTCGCTAGGAGTGCTCGG
>CAYFKX010000005.1:0-15417 GCA_964343545.1 uncultured Bifidobacteriaceae bacterium
GTCGGTTCCTAGGATTCGGGTGTGGCCAGGCCTGCGGACAGCGACTATCTGACGCATGCGGCAGTGACTCGGGTGCGGCAGAGCCTGCTTGCCCATGGCCATGCCGACACCATCGAGGTACTCGCTGACAGTGCGCGCACCGCCGCCCAAGCTGCCCAGGCGTTGGGTTGTGACGTGGGTCAGATTGCGTCATCCATCGTGTTCAGCGCGGACAGCGATGCGGGCCTTACTCCCGTCCTCGTTGTCACATCAGGGCGCCATCGCGTCGACACCGACCGGGTGGCGGCCAGTTTGGGCCTGCCGGCGCTCCATCGGGTGGACGCCGACTTTGTTCGGCTGTGGTCTGACTTCGCAATCGGAGGTGTCTCACCGGTGGGGTGGATGTCAGTCCACGACCTGTCCGTGATGCGCATCGTGGTGGACGTTGCCCTGGCTGAGTACCCCCGCTGCTGGGCAGCAGCCGGGCACCCGCACACCGTTTTCGCCACCACCCACGCAGATCTGGTGCGCATGACCGGCGGCATCAGCTGCGACGTTGGGGACTAGTCGGCGTGAACGCTCCCGATCAGACCGCAGTCCTTCACTTGTGGGGCGTGTCCCGGGCCCGCATCCCGCAGGCCATCACGTTCATGGCGTCCCAGCGCCGTGCGCTGCGGCGCTGCCCCGACCTCGCGTTCTGGAAACTGCTGGGAACTGGATCTGGTCGCACGTTCACTCTTGCTGACTCTGACCCCCTGCACTGGGGGCTGCTCACGGTGTGGCCAGACCGCGCCAGCGCGGCACGCTTTGAGCAGCATCGTGTTGTCAGACAGTGGTCGCGCATCGCCACCGAGTCTTTGCGGGCCGAACTCGAGCCAATCTCCAGCCGTGGCTCCTGGTCCGGTCAGGAGCCCTTCGTTTGCACTGCCAGTGTCACACCTACTTCTGGAGCAGTGGCCGCAATCACCCGCGCCCGCATCAAGACCCGACACTTACGCACCTTCGCCGCGGCGGTTCCCCAGGTTGCGGCCGACCTGAGTCACGACCCAAACCTGCTGTTCAGCGTCGGCATTGGCGAAGCGCCTATTGGATTGCAAGGCACTTTTAGTATCTGGACCAGTGCTGCCGCCATCTCACAATTCGCATACCGCAGGCCCGCACATGCTGCGGTTATTGACCAGACCCACCGAGTGCAGTGGTACGCAGAGGAACTGTTCGCACGGTTTCACGTGCGACGAATCGAAGGCACCTACTTCGGCAAGACCCCGGATGTGCCGCGATGAGCCAAGCAACCCGCCGCGGCATCATCACGCTGGCACCCCTGGTCCCAGTTCTGTTACTGCTGGCAACCGTTGGGCATCAAATTTCCTGGGCCCTCGCTTGGGACCGCTTCGGGATATCCCAGCGAGTCGTACTCCTGGGTGCGCTGACGATGCTGGCGTCAGCCTGGCAACGCCACGGCATCGCGCGAGCGGCAACAGCAATGGTTGGCACCGTCACCCTGACCTGGTTGATTGAACTGATTGGCGTTGGGACTGGCTGGCCTTTTGGGCGCTACGCGTACAGCGAGTCCGTGACCTACGAGCGATGCCCCTCGCCGGAATTATGCAGTGATCTGGAGTCGGTTACGCACCACATCCCGGCACTGTTAGGGGTACCCGTGATCGTGCCGCTGGCGTGGTTCATGATGGCGTATGCCACCAATCGGCTGGCCTGGCTCATCAGTGAGCGTCGTCTGGTGCGCTGGCTGTGGGCAAGTGCGTCGCTGTGCGCCTGGGACCTCATCTTGGACCCACAGTTTTTGCTGGATCCGCAGTTGCGTGGTCACGGTTGGTGGGTCTGGTTCCATCCCAGCCCCGCATTGCCCGGCATTCCCAGCATTCCGCTGTCCAATTACGCAGGCTGGTTGATTGCTGCAGCCGCGGTGCACGCATTTTTGGACTTCACACTGCCCGGCTCAATGCGCCGCAGCACCACGGCTGCTCGCACAAGCCGCCGTTGGGATGTGCCCACGCTTTTCTACGTGTGGACTTGGTTTGGTGGCATCTTCCTCGGCCTGCGCGAACTTCAGTCCCCTGCTGTCGCGTTATGGGCTGGAACAACCATGGCGATTCCGATTGTTGCCGCCGTGAGGTCGGCGCGCCGTGCTGCGTCACAGCCCGTCGACCCCGACCCCGTGACCTCTCGGCGGCGCGGCTGATGTCGAGTGCACCGCAGGTCATCGCCTGGTTCAGTCTTATTGGGGCAAGCATCGGGTTCCTGCATTGCGCGGTCAACTTGAGGTTGCTACGCAGACCGCCACAGTCCCCGCCACTGGCTACTGAACGGGTCTACGTGCTCATACCAGCGCGCAACGAGGCGTCTCGAATCGCAGCACTCTTGGATTCGCTGAGCCAACAGCAGGCGTTGGCTTCATGGCAACTCATCGTGGCCGATGACGGCTCCACCGATCACACGGCGCAGGTCGTCAGCGACTGCTTAGCCACGATTCCGCACGGCCGCCTGTTAAGGCTGCCCGATACCGATCCCCCTGCAGGGTGGCTGGGCAAGGCGTGGGCCTGTCACCAACTCAGTGAACAGGCGGCAGATGCCAGTGTGCTGGTGTTCATTGACGCCGACGTCACGCTCGCCCCGACGGCGATTGCCTCGGCTGTCGCGACTTTGCGAACAGTTGGTTTGAGCGTGGTGTGTCCCTACCCACGCCAGACAGCCATCACCTTGCTCCAACGGCTCGTGCAGCCGTTGCTGCAGTGGTCCTGGGCCACTACCTTGCCGCTGCGGATTGCGGAGCGGTCAAAGCGAGCGTCCTTGACCGCCGGCAACGGGCAGTTCCTCGTCGTGGACCGCAGGGCCTACGACGCAGCCGGCGGTCATGCTGCGGTGCGTGCAGAGGTCCTCGAGGACATCGCGCTCGTGCGACGAATCAAGAACACCGGTGGGACTGGCGGTCTGATAGACGGCACCGCATTGGCTGCGTGTCGAATGTACGACCAAGACCGCGACCTCATTGATGGCTACACGAAATCCCTGTGGTCAGCTTTCGGCACACCCGCAGGCGCACTGCTGGTGTGTGCGGTTCTGGCCGCGGTGTACCTCTCGCCAGTTGTCCTGGTCGTATTGGCTGCCATGGGTGCCGTGGGATCGACCCCGACCTTGCTGATCACCGCTGGCGCTGCCTACATGTGCGGTGTCCTGAACCGCATACTCGTCGACCATCGAGTGCGTGCGCGAGCCGGTGACGCACTGCTCCACCCTTTGTCGATTGCCTGTTTCTGTTGGCTGGTCGCGCTGTCGTTTATCCGTCGGCAGCGTGCCGACCTGCAGTGGAAAGGCCGGGTGTTGCGATGAGTGATGTCATTGTCATTGGTGCCGGCATGGGCGGGATGACCGCCGCCGCTCGCTTGGCCACAAAGGGTCACAAGGTCACGGTGCTGGAGCAGTCAGCTAGCGCCGGCGGCAAAGTCGGACGTTTTGCCCGAGACGGTTTCGTCTTCGACACCGGACCGAGCCTGCTCACGCTGCCGCAGGTGTACCGAGACTTTTTCAATAAGACTGGACGGCCAATCGAGACTGCGCTGGACGTAGTCGATGTAGAGCCTGGTTTTGCCTACCAGTGGGCGGATGGTTCTCGGACTGTGATGCCGGGCGCGGACTGGGCGCGCTGTGCCGACGCACTCGGCGACGCACTCGGTGGCCGTGCTGCAGACGACTGGCGAGCGCTCATGACCCGGGCGGCACGCATGTGGGAGTTGACTCGCCGCGACTTTCTCGAGGCACCATTGCAGGGCATGCGTCCGCTGGCCCGGCTGGCACTGAATCCCCGCAACGTCGGCGCCATCGCGCCACTGAGCTCGCTACGTACCCTCGGGCGAAAACATCTAAGCGATGAACGTCTCGTCACATTGCTTGACCGGTACGCGACCTACACCGGCAGCGATCCCCGTCGAGCACCCGCGGCACTGGCCACGATTCCCTACATCGAGCAGACTTTCGGCGCCCATCACGTCGTCGGCGGAATTCGAGCATTGGCCGACGCAGTCTTCGAACGCTGCCTTGAACGTGGAGTCCGATTCGAGTTCCAGACCACGGTAGCCCGAATCACGACTGGCTCCGCTGGCGCAGTCACCGGCGTCGTCACTGACGCTGGCCAAACTCACCGCGCCGATGTGGTCGTGGCTAATGCGGATGCTTCCTCGGTCTACGGTGCATTGCTCGCCGACAAGGCATCGGGCGTCAGCTCGAGGCCGCCGGGCAGTCGCCTGCCAGCATCGTTATCCGGTTTCTGCATCTACGCCGCAGTTCAGGCAAACACCGCTTCGATTGCCCACCACAACGTGTGGTTCTGTGATGACTACGACGACGAGTTCGACTCGGTGTTCGCCGTTGGGCGCCAACGCCAGGCAGCCCGACCCGTGCCCGACCCGACCATTTATGCCTGCGTGCCGCAAGACCGCACCATGCACCCCGACGGCGCCGAGTCCTGGTTCATCCTGGTCAACGCTGCGCCCCAGCGGCAGTCGCCGCACATGCCGATGTCCGCCAGCCTGACTGAGCGCACGACGGTGGACTGGACCGCTCCCGGTGTGGCTGAGGCTTACGCAGACCACATCCTCGATGTCCTCGCTCGCCGGGGAGTGGACCTGCGTTCGCGGATTCTCTGGCGGGAGGTGCGCACGCCGGCAGATATCGAAGCGGCGACCTTGAGCCCTGGGGGAACTATCTACGGAAGTGCCAGCCACGGCGCTCGAGCGTCATTCACCCGCCCAGCGAATCAGTCTGTCGTGCCCGGGCTGTTCCTTGTCGGTGGCTCAAGCCACCCTGGCGGTGGATTGCCGTTGGTGGCCATGAGCGGGGCGATCGTGGCCGACCTCATCGGTCGGGCGACTCCGGTTGCATCAACACCCGACGCACGCTGACAATCATTTGAAGTAGTCCAACAAAACCTAGTAACGCCCATGCTGCCGCACCAACGGTGAAGGCAACCGCACTGCTGGCGGGTTGTGCAGCTGCCGCCGCAAACGCGAGCACCGCGGCGATGATGCGGGTCGGTCGCTCACTCACGGTGACCACGGTGATGTCACGCAACCCGACACCTGCTGCTCGGGCGCGGGCATACTCTTGCGATGCTGTGAGGATGCCTCCGGCCAGACACAGCCAACTCGGGGCACCACTGCGTTGCAGTGCCACGAGAACTGCCACCTCCACCAGACGGTCGACCAGAGAGTCTGCGACATTGCCCCAGCGTGAGGATTTCGCTGAGAGCACCGCGACCGCACCGTCCACACCGTCAATCACGGCAGAAGCCAAGATGATGAATGCGCACAGCGCCCAAGCGCTGCGGGTGCCGGCCTCACCGATGAACGGGACGCTGACACCGATCAGCAGACCGATAAACGTGACTAAGTCAGGGGACGCGGAGATCCGAGCGAACGGCCGCGCGAGCACGTACACGATCCGCAGGTAGACATCCACGGTGCGGCTGCGTCCCGGTTGATAGCCCCCGTGCAGCTCAGACCAGCCTCGGGCGTATTGCTCGAAGGACGGGACCTCGCGCATCTACACACCTACCTCTTGACCCGGGTCGCACCGCCACAAGCAGGCTGCCGCGACATCGGCGGTCTACGGTACGCGTCATGTCTAGTCCAGCCGACACCGCAGCACTCGACCTGCTTGCCGTGCGCGCCAAGGTCGAGACTGAGGTTGCCGGTTTCATGCGAGCGCAGACCCCCGCGGTCAGCAGCATCAGCGACGACTTGCCCGCAATGCTCGACATCGTGGGCGACGCAGTATCCGGTGGCAAGCGCCTTCGCGCCATCTTCTTGGTCGTCGGGTGGCACGGAGCCGGCGGCTCAGACTGCCCTGAGCTCTATCGGGCTGCAGCAAGCATGGAATTCCTGCAGGCGTGCGCGCTCATCCACGACGACATCATGGATGACAGCGACACCCGTCGCGGCCTGCCGAGTACCCACCGACGATTCCAAGACCTACACCGCGCGCATGGCTGGCACGGTAGCGCTGAACGTTTCGGGCTCGGCGCTGCAATTTTGGCCGGCGACTTGTGCCTGTCCTGGGCTGACACGTGCCTGCTGCAATCGGGCCTCGATCCGACTGCATTACTGCGCGCCAAAGGCGCCTTCGACCAGATGCGCGCCGAACTCATGGCGGGGCAGTATCTGGACTTGGTCGAACAGTCACGCGGCGGTGGCGATGTGGCACGCGCCCGCACAGTCATCGCCTACAAGTCTGCTCGCTACACAATCGCACGGCCCTTGGAAATCGGCGGCCGACTCGCAGGTGGGCAGGACCCGCTCCTGCGGACCTATGAGGCATACGGCCTGAGCCTGGGCGAAGCCTTCCAACTGCGCGACGATGTCCTCGGCATTTTTGGAGACGCGCAGCAAACCGGCAAACCCGTTGGCGACGATGTGCGCGAGGGAAAGCAAACGGTGCTCGTTGCCACGGCCATGGCGCGGGCCAGCGAGGCTGACGCGCGCGTGCTGCGAGATGCGCTCGGCCAAGCCGATCTCGACGCGGACAGCGTCGAACGGCTACAGCACATCATCCGTGACTGCGGGGCGTTGGCACACGTGGAGCAGCTCATCGAAACCGGCCGTGATGACGCCATCGCCCACGCCAACAACGTGCCTGGCGTCGCTGGCGTCGCCCTACGCGATCTTGCAGTCGCGGCCACATCGCGCCACGCCTAGGCTCGCGTCCATGTCTGCCGGACTGTCTGCCGCTTACCAAGCACGCACCTGGGCGAAACGACTCACGTCGCGAACACCTCGCGCGGTCAGTGGACCAACCGACCATGTGGTGATTGTTGGTGCCGGCCTGGGCGGTCTGTCCGCCGCGATGCGCTTGGCCGGCACCGGCCGACAAGTCACCGTGTTGGAGCGTGAGGCGTTGCCTGGCGGTCGGGCTGGCCGCGTGGTCACCGACGGCTTTCATTTCGATACTGGCCCGACCGTGCTCACCATGCCCGACCTCATCGCGGACTGCTTTGACAGCCTCGGCGAAGAGATGTCCGACTGGCTGCACCTAGACCCGGTCGCGCCGCTGTACCGAGCGTTCTACCCCGACGGTAGCCGTCTGAACATCCATGCCGACGTGGACGCCATGGCCGATGAGATTGCGCAAGTCATCAGCCCACGAGAAGCCGCCGGGTACCGCCGCTACGTCGACTATGTGTCTCGGCTTTACAAGTACGAGATGAAGGACTTCATCGACCGCAACATTGATTCGCCGTTGGACTTGCTCACCCCAGACCTCGCAAAGCTTGTGGCGATGGGCGGTTTCGGCAGCCTCGCCGGCAAGGTCGAGCAATTCCTTCGTGACCCGAGAACACAGCGGGTCTTTTCATTCCAGTCCATGTACGCAGGCCTTTCGCCTTACGACGCTCTCGCTATCTACGCGGTCATCGCCTACATGGACTCGGTGGCTGGCGTGTTCTTCCCGCGTGGCGGTATGCATGCGTTGCCGGTGGCGATGGCTGCGGCAGCGAGCAAGCACGGGGTGCAGTTCCGCTACAACACCGAAGTTGCCAGCGTCGAACACCGCAACGGCCGCGCCAGCGCTGTGACTACTACCACGGGCGAGCGGATTGAATGCGACGCAGTCGTACTGAACCCGGATCTTCCGGTGGCCTACCGAGATTTGCTCGGAGTCCAGCCGTGGTCAATCTCTCGACTGCGCTACTCCCCATCGTGCTTCCTACTGCTGGCTGGATCGCATGCAAGTTACTCACAGATTGCGCACCACAACATCCACTTTGGCAACGCCTGGAAGTCGGTCTTCACCGAGTTGATTGATCAGCGACAACTCATGAGTGACCCCAGCATTCTCGTGACCAACCCGACGCATTCGGATCCCACTCTGGCCCCGGACGGCAAACACGTGTACTACGTCCTCGCGCCCACGCCTAACTTGGACGCCGACATCGACTGGAAGACCGAAGCACCTCGGTATCGAGACCGCATCGTGAGCACCCTAGAAGAGCGCGGGTATATCGGCTTCGGCGACGGCATTGAAGTGCAGCACCTCACTACGGCCCTGGATTGGCAGGCCGCGGGTATGGAACGCGGTGCCCCGTTTGCCAGCGCCCACTCGTTCTGGCAGACCGGGCCGTTTCGACCTGGCAACCTCTGGGGCGAGAACGTGGTTTTCGTCGGCTCGGGCACTCAGCCAGGCGTCGGCGTTCCCATGGTGTTGATTTCTGGACGGCTCGCTGCCGAGCGCATTACCGGCGTGGACGCGAGCTACACCTCACGCGCGTACCGCCGCTAGGGCTGTCACAATCTCGCCATGTCGGTGCGGGAACTGCAGTCTGCGGGTATCACCGACCCGCAGTTAGCCGCCGCATACGAGACCGCCCGCCGTCTCAACGCCGAGCACGGCAAGACGTACTACCTCGCCACGCTGCTCCTGCCGCCGGCCAAGCGGCCTTTCGTGCACGCGCTCTATGGTTTCGCTCGATACGCCGACGAGATTGTCGACAATCTCGACGACAGCCGATCGGCCCGTGAACGTGAGGCCGTGCTGCTTGAGTTCGCTGCTGACTTTCGTGCCAGCATGACCGATGACCGCCGCTGTCACCCAGTCATTGAGGCTGTGCGCGACACCATTCGGCGCTGGGAGATTCCGCTGGCGCACTTCGATGCCTTTTTGCACTCCATGCACATGGACATCGCCACGACTGAGTACGAGACCTATGACGACTTGCACGAGTACGTGTATGGCTCGGCGGCCGTCATCGGCCTACAGATGGTGCCGATCTTGGAGCCCACGTCGGATGCTGCCTTCTCCTGCGCGCAGGACCTCGGCATCGCGTTCCAACTGGCGAACTTCATCCGAGATGTAGGGGAGGACTTGCTACGAGGGCGGGTGTACCTGCCGTTGGCAGAGTTGCGGGCGCACGGGGTGACTCGGGAGGTCCTGCTCAAGCGCGTCACCACAGACGCAGTGCGCAGCGCACTTCGTGAGCAGATTGCTCGAGTGCGCCACCTGCAGCACCGGGCCGAACCAGGAATCTGCCTGCTCGCCCCTGACGCCCAGCCGTGCATCCAAGCCGCGAGCACTTTGTATTGCGGCATCGTGGATGCGGTCGAGGCAATCGACTACGACGTACTCAACCGCCGAGCCAAGGTGACATTGCCGCGTCGGCTGTCCGTTGCTGGCCGTGCCTGGATCAGCCAACGGCGCCACCGGCCCGCGCTCACCAGTTGACGCTGTTCGCCTCAGGTCAGGGCCGTGGCTTCGGGCTGAATCTGCCCAGAGGTCGACGCTGCGCCGACGACACGGGCTCGCGCTGCACCCCCTTACGTCCAAGCCAGACCCACGTCGAGACAGTGATCAGGATCAGCGCGAAGCCAAACAGCAAGTCTTCAACCGGCGCGTAGGCAATGCGTCCGTGTCCAAGAAATGGCGGTGGCGTGTCCAGTGGGGTGGTCTGACCAATGATGGCCTCGCCGTTGTAGCGGACGATGGCGTTGCCGGTGAGCACCGCATTCGTCAGTAACTGGAAGGGCACGATGATGGCGTAACTAATCCACCACACCGAGCGCATGAGCAGTCGAGTACGTGCAACCACCAGGTCGTAGGTGATTGCTAACAGCGCGCCGAGCACTGCGAGCTGGGTGTAGGTCATTGCTCATCCCCCACACGACTGCCGCGCACCGCACGCACTGCCTCGAGCGTCAACACTGACGCGACCGGGATGACGATGAAGAACAGCAGCTCCTCCAGTGGCAGCCCCAGAATGCGCACGGCAAGCAGCCGCTGCGGGTCGAAGCTCCAGTGCCCACTTCGAATTGCGTACCAGTCCCAGACGGCGAAGAGCACAAAGCCAGGCAAGACTGACAGTGCAAGGCGTCGCAGTTTCTGCCACACCACCGCCCCCGTCGCCCAAGGAAGCCAGCTCGTTCCCAGCACGATAAACGCAAGCACCGCGAGATAGGACAGACGGTTCACAATGCCCCCTGCGGTGCGGTGCGGCGAGCAAGTTGAGCGCGCAGCGCGGCCACAGCCTGCGCCGGCTGATCCGCCTCAGTCACGGCGCGAACGACAACGACACGTTCAGCTCCGGCTGTGACGACTTGGTGGATGTTCGTGCTGTCGATACCGCCGATGGCGAACCAGGGCTTCGCAGTAGACCCGGTCGTCATCTCAGCGGCTACGAGCCGCGCCAACTCCAGCCCCACTGCAGCGCGCCCTGGTTTTGTCGGGGTGGCCCACAGCGGGCCGACCGCGAAGTAGTCCACTTCCGGATTCACGTCAGCTGCGCGAGCCTGTGCCAATGAGTGCGTCGACTGTCCGAGCAGCACATCCGGTCCAACCAGGGCACGGGCTACGCCCACCGGCAGGTCGGTCTGGCCAAGGTGCACAACCGGTGCACCTACAGCCAGCGCCAAGTCAACGCGGTCGTTGACCGCCCAGAGCGCGCCGAAGTGCTCACATACTTGCGAGACGATGCGGAGGGCATCGAGCTCTTCGCGGGCGGTCAGGTTCTTGTCTCGCAACTGCACGATGTCTACGCCGGCGCCGATGATCTGCTCAAGGAATTCGGCTAAGTCCCCGCGCGACGTACGCGCATCCGTACACACGTACACGCGCGCAGCCGCAAGTCGGTCACGAGCGGGGGTCATGTCGCTCACCCTATGCGTCATACGCTGTCACCACTCACCCATGCGCTGGTCAATGCTCGACCTGCCGGGGCGGGTATCGAAACCGGCACTGTCGCAACGAAGCGGAGGACCCATGACCGACCATCGGCGCTTGGTCGTCGTTGGCGCGGGCGTCATCGGGTTGTCCAGTGCCTGGCGCGCCGCACAGTCCGGCTGGTCGGTCACCGTTGTGGACCCACACCCAATGCACGGCGCGTCGTGGGCCGCCGCAGGGATGCTGGCCCCCATCACCGAATCAACTCCGGCCGAACCGGAGCTCTTGGCACTTGGTCTGCGCGCGGTTGCGTTGTGGCCGCAGTTCGCACAGCAGCTCGCCGACAGCGCCGGACAGCCGTGCGGATTCCAGGACGCCGCGACTGTGGTTGTGGCGTTCGACCGCGACGACCGCGTCGAACTTCAAAGACTGCAAGCGCAGCTGACCGATCATTCATTGCCTGTCGAACCGCTGAGCACGTCGCAGCTTCGCGAATTGGAGCCGGCAGTGTGCGCTCAAGCTGCGGCCGGTCTCCTAGTGCCTGGCGACTGGTCAGTAGACAATCGCTCATTACTCGGCGCACTTGATGCCGCGCTGTATCGGCTGGAAGTTCCGACCCTGCGCGAACGCGTCGTGGCCGTCAGCGAAAATCAAGTGGTTTGCGCAAGCGGACTGACATTGCAAGCCGACGCGGTGCTTGTGGCTGCGGGTATCGACACCCCAACGTTGGTGCCAGGAACTGACGTTCGACCCGTCAAGGGACAGATCATCCGCGTCACGATGACCGCGGCGACTGGGCGCCTGCTGAATCGCACAATCCGGGGTCTAGTACGCGGCCGCCATGTCTACTTAGTGCCACGCAGTAACGGCGAGATCGTTATCGGTGCCACGATGGAGGAACGAGGACGCGACATCAGCGTCACCGTCGGCGGAGTCGGTGAATTGCTTGAAGATGCACGGCTGCTCGTGCCCGGTATTGATGAATGTGAACTCGTCGAAACGTGGGCGGGTCTGCGGCCGGTGAGCCGCAATAATCTGCCCATTATGGGCATCGTCGATGGGGTTGTGGTCAATACTGGCCACGGGCGCAACGGCATCCTGCTGACCCCGCTTGCCAGCCAGGAGGCCATCAGATTGCTTGAGCAGTTGAAAGCAGACACATCCGATGGCTGATGTCACCGTGTCGGTCAATGGCCAGTCGCACACCTTCAGCGGCGCGCAGACTGTGGCTTCGATTGTCAGTCGCATCTTGGGGACTCCTGCTGAGTCTGTCACCGGCGTGGCGGTTGCCCTCGACGACCACGTCATCGCGCGCAGCACCTGGGAAACCACGGCCGTCTTGACTGGTGCACGGATCGAGCTTGTGACTGCGACGCAGGGCGGGTGACCTGAGGATGCTGACACTGGGCACGCATACGTTTACCTCGCGCCTGCTCCTGGGCACGGGTGGGGTCACCAATCACGACATTTTGGGCAAGGTCATCGAAGCGTCTGCGACGCAATTGGTCACTGTCGCGATGAGGCGAATCTCCCCCGGCTCGGAGTCCATCCTCGACGTCGTGCGCGCACACTCAGTCGCGGTATTACCGAACACGGCCGGCTGCCGCACCGCCCGTGATGCCGTGCTCACAGCGCGTCTGGCTCGTGAGGCACTAGGTACCGACCTCATCAAGCTCGAGGTCATCGCTGACGATGTCACCTTGTTGCCTGACGCTGTTGAACTGCTGCACGCCGCCGAGGAGTTAGTCAACGACGGCTTCACGGTGCTGCCGTACACCAACGACGACCCCGTACTGGCCCGTCGGCTCGAGAGCATCGGCTGCGCGGCCGTCATGCCGCTGGCCGCACCCATCGGCACTGGTTTAGGCATCCGCAACCCACATGCGCTGCAGATGATTGTGGATGCCGCCACTGTGCCAGTCATTGTGGATGCCGGCATCGGTGCTCCGTCACATGCAGCCCTGGCGATGGAGCTCGGGTGCAGTGCAGTGCTACTTGCCACTGCCATCACCCGAGCCGACGACCCCGTTGCAATGGCGGCTGCATTCCGACATGCAGTGGACGCTGGCAGTCTCGCCGCGGGGGCTGGGCTGATCGAGCGACGGACACTGGCACGCCCGTCGAGTCCGTCAGCCGGAATCGTGCCGCCGGTTTCTTCGTAGAATCCGCTCATGTCGACTCCCCCGACCGGAATCGGTGTCGGGGACATGCTCGAAGACCGCTACCGCATCGACGCCCACATCGCTTTCGGCGGGATGGCGACGGTCTATCGCGGTCATGATGTTCGGCTCAACCGCGCAGTCGCCATCAAGATCATTTACCCCCACCTGGCGGCGCGGTTCAGCGAAGATGTGGTCGCCGAAGCTCGTCAAGCTGCCCGAATCAGCCACCCAAACGTGGTCACCGTTCACGACTTCGGCGTCAGCAACGGCCAACCGTTCATTGTGATGGAACTCATCACCGGTCACTCGGTGCGAGACCTGCTCAGCGCCAGCGGTCGGCTATCGGCAGCACAAGCCTGCGCCCTGCTACAACCAGCGGCGGCAGGACTGGCGGCCGCTCATGCGGCAGGTGTAGTGCACGGTGACCTCAAACCCGAGAACATCCTCATTAGCGACGACGGCCGGGTGAAGATCACAGATTTTGGCTTGGCGCGGGCGACCTACGCAGACGGACGCGGCTTGACGGTGGCAGGCGCTCTTGTCGGCACGCCCGCTTATCTCAGCCCCGAGTACGTGCAAGGCAAAGGCAGAACCGTCATCGGTGATGTCTATGCCCTCGGCATCATCGCCTACGAGCTCGTTGTCGGCACGCCACCTTTCCTCGGACCACATCCACTTCAGGTGGCGCTCGCACGCACGGATACGCAGGTTCCAGCACCGTCACTGGCACAACCGTGTGCGCAGGGCTACGACCAGCTCGTACTCGCGGCCACCGAGATGGACCCGCTCACCCGAACACACTCCGCCAGCGCATTCGCGGACGCCGTTCGTGCTTTGCGCCGCGATCTGCCGCCACCAGCACCCCTTCCTCGCATCGCGGGCACATCCGATCGGCAAGAGCAACCCACGCAGGTGGAACTGCGCCCCACCTCGGTGTTGCCCACTGGGCCTAAGCGGGTGCGCCGCGGCGACGATGCCACCGCTGCCACGCGCGGGTCGAAGCGGCGTGGCAATGAAGTCGACGGTGGGCACAAGCCGCGTCGGCTACGGCGTTTCCTGCTCGTTTTAGTGGCGCTCGCGGCTCTCATCGGTGCGGGGCAGGTCTATGCGCTGCGTCAGACCCCCGATGTTGCGGGAATGACCGAATCAGCGGCTGTCGCCGCGGTGCGAGACCAAGGGTTCTTCCGAATCGGCGTGACTCTGGTCTACGCAGACGCACCGGAGGGCACCGCACTTGATACCGCGCCAACTGGCCGCCACTACCTATGGCAGGCCATCGCGGTGAACGTCAGCCGTGGCCCGCGCACAATCACGGTGCCTACGGTGCAGGGGCTCACTGCTGCGCAGGCCCGGCGTGAGTTGTCAGCAGTCGGTGTCAGCGACGTCTCCACTTCGTTGTCCTTCTCAGAGCAAGTTCCGTCGGGGCAGGTCATGTCCAGCAATCCCCGCGCCGGCACTGTCGTGCGCAGCGGCAGTGCTGTGAGTCTCACCATCAGCAAAGGACGTGAACCGATTCCGGTTCCCGATGTTGTGAATCTGCGCCAAGACACGGCAACCGCGCGGCTCGGTGCCGTGCGGTTAGCCCCTGAGATTCAACGCGAGTTCAACGACACCGTGGAACGTGGGCGCGTGATTCGCCAGTCACCCACCGCACCGAGCACGTTGTTCCGCGGCGACCAGGTCACCATCGTCATCAGCCGAGGACCACGGTTGGTGACCGTGCCCAGTGTCTACAAACTCAAAGCCGAACAGGCTGTCGCCCAACTTCGAGCCCTCGGACTGCGCGTGTCAGTGGACCGTCCTTTCGGCTCGCCCTACGGACGAGTCGTCAAACAGAGCATCAAGGCGGGCGCAACCGTTGCAGTTGGCAGCACCGTGGTGTTGACAGTCGTATGAGCAGCGATGACGCCCACACGCCGGTGACTGTTCGTCGCAGAGCTGGCATGCCTGCAAGCACGTTGGCGACAATCGTGCTGCTCGGAGCGACTCTCATCTGGGGTTCCACGTTTGTGCTCGTCGACCGGGTCGTTGAGGACGTGCCAGTGCATACCTTCCTCGCCCTGCGCTTCAGCATCGCCACCTTGGCTCTGATTCTCCTGCGGCCTCGAAGCCTCGTCGGCCTGCGCGCACAGACACTGTGGCGCGGGGTTATCTTGGGCGTGGCGTTGGGCATCGGTTATGCGACACAGACAGCCGGGTTAGCGCTGGGAACCCTGCCCACTGTCTCAGGCTTTATCACCGGCATGTTCGTTGTGCTCACCCCGCTGTTGGCCGCCTGGTGGTTCAGTGCCCGAATCGGCTGGGCAAGTGCAGCAGCCGTTGCCACCGCCGGGAGCGGGCTGGCACTGCTGACTTTGGTCAACGGCCGCATCGGTGGCGGTGAAGGCGTGACTGCTGTCTGCGCACTGGCCTTCGCCATCCAAATCGTGCTGCTCGGGCAGTGGGCAACATCGGAAAACACGTTGGCGCTTGTGGTCATCCAGTTGGCGACGGTCACTGTCACTGAATGCGCGCTAGCGGTCTTAGTGGAACGACCGCTTGCTGTACCAACGAGTGCGTTCAGTTGGGGTGGCATTGTGTTTCTCGCACTTGCCGCCACCGTCTACGGATTCTTGGCGCA
>CAYFKX010000006.1:0-15155 GCA_964343545.1 uncultured Bifidobacteriaceae bacterium
ATGCCGAAGAGCGTGCGGCGGCGTTCATCAAGGAGTATGTGACGAAACCGGTCGTTGGCTACGTCGCTGGCTTCACTGCACCGGAGGGCAAGACCATGGGCCACGCCGGAGCAATCGTGTCTGGCTCCTCTGGTACCGCCGAGGCGAAGAAGGTCGCGCTAGAGGCTGCTGGTGTCAAGGTCGGCAAGACGCCGAGTGAGACCGCCCGTCTGGCGCGCGAGGCGTATGAGGCGCTTGCGCGCGTCTGAGCGCAGGGTGATGCCCGCATCGCACTCCGACGGCGACAGAATCTGCGGCGCTGCGCTGTCGCGATCCTGTCTGCGCGGCGTGGCACAACAAATCACGCAGTGAACTCGGAACGATGTGACGGTGTCAGGAAGCGGTCCGAGTAGCGTCAGAAACGCCCTCATCACTGCTGCCGTGTGCGCCCCGTTGTCCTTGCTGCGTTCCTGTTCCATGGTGTTGGCACTGGTTTTCGGGCTGTGGGCGACGACGGCCAGCGGCGCCGTGGCCTCAGATCTTGACTCTGCCAGTCGTGTGGCAGTCGCAGTGTGGCTGTCAGCATTCGGAGTGCACCTGGATTTTGCAGGCGGGACCTGGACACTGCTGCCCATCGGGATGAGCGCACTCGTGCTGTGGTCGGCGCACCGCGCCGGGCGCAGGGGCTTACGAGACCTCGGTGCTACCACTGCTGGCCCGGTGGTCTGGTTCCTGGCGGCGTTCCTGCTGCTGCACGTGGCAGGGATTGCGTTGCTCGGGTGGTGGCTGACCCACGAAGGGGTGCCCTTGGATGTCGGTCAGTGCGCACTGGCAGCCGGTGTGTGCTCACTGCTGATCGTGGTTGCACTCGCTTGTTCCCGAGATGGCGCTCTGGCTGACAACCTCACAGTCCCGCCACTGCTGTTGGACGTGTGGAACATCGTCCGTCGAGCGCTGCTCATGTGGGTGGGCGTCGCGATGGTGGGTCTTGTCGTGGCGCTCATTGCGCAGCGCGAACAAGTCGCACTGGTCTCAGCGGAGTTTGGTCGTGGTCCCGCGGTGGCAGTCGGTGTCTGGGTCGTGAGCGCCATCTTCGCGCCGACGCAGCTCGGTTGGCTGCTTAGTCTTTCGGCCGGCGGGTCAGTTGCGGTCGCCGGTTCACAAGTGTCCATGTTCGCTGATAGCGCGAGTCCTTTGCCGCCACTGCCAGTGATGGCGGCGATGCCGACATCGCTGCCATCCTGGTCGCCAGCGTTCCTGCTGCTGCCTGTCTTGGTCTTCGCACTGGCATCGAGCCGAACGTCCCTGGGCAGCACAAGTCAACGTGTCACAGCGACCGTCGTGGTCGGTGCAGCTGGCGCTGCGGTCGGCACCGCACTCGTACTGCTGTGCGGCGGCAGCATCGGTTACCCGCAATGGGGACACCTAGGTCCGACGTGGTCGACGGTGGCCGCCATCGCGGCACTCGCGATGGCCGGCTGCGCCCTTGGCGTGTGGCAGGCGAGCCGTTCGCGCACCGAAGCCCGCACCTAGACTCATACCCCGTGCCTGCAACCGCAAACACCGACACCACACCAGCCAATCTGGTGGTCCTGGCCTCCGGTTCAGGCAGCCTGGCACAAGCAATTTTCGACGCAGCGGACGACAGTTTCCGCGTCAGCGCACTCATTACCGACCGGCCAACGGCCCCAGTGGTGACTCGCGCCCTCGACGCTGGCGTGCCCGTGCACATGCTGCCCGTCAGCGACTATCCGTCGCGCGACACCTGGGACCGCGCGCTCGCGCAACTGCTGACTGAACTCGACCCCGATGTGGTGGTGTCGGCCGGCTTCATGCGCATCTTCGGCCCCTCCGTGCTCGCGCGGTTCGAGGGACGCATCATTAACACGCACCCGTCATTGCTGCCGCAGTTTCCTGGTGCCCACGCAGTGCGCGATGCGCTCGCAGCTGGTGCCGCGCACACCGGCGCCACGGTTCACCTGGTGGACTCGGGGGTTGACACCGGCGCGGTACTCGCCCAGCAACGGGTCGAAATTTTCGCCGCGGACACCGAAGTCGAGCTGCATGAACGAATCAAGATTGTCGAGCGGCAACTTGTCGTCGATGTCATCCGCGCACTCATTCGCAGCGACCGACAGGAGCGCCCATGACCGAGCAACGCATTTCGCTGCGACGAGCGCTCGTGAGCGTGTCCGACAAATCGGGGTTGCTGGAACTGGCGCATGCACTTGCCAGCGCCGGGGTTGAGATTGTTTCCACTGGCAGTACCGCCGGCGCGATTGCAGCTGCTGGCATCAACGTCACCGCAGTCGACGAGGTGACCAACTTCCCCGAAATCCTCGACGGGCGGGTGAAGACTCTGCATCCGGGTATTCACGGCGGCCTGTTGGGCCGACCTGCCGACGCGAGCCACCGTCAAGTGATGGCCGAGCACGGAATCGAGCCGTTCGAGTTGCTCGTCGTCAACTTGTACCCCTTCACGCAGACTGTTGCAGCCGGCGGCGACTACGACGAGTGCGTGGAGAACATCGACATCGGTGGACCGGCGATGTTACGAGCGGCTGCGAAGAACCACGAGAGTGTGGCCGTCGTGACCTCGCCGACGCAGTACGCGGCCGTCATCGGGGCGCTAGCTCAAGGCGGTTTCACCTTCGCTCAGCGCCAACAACTCGCGGCTCGTGCCTACGCGCACACCGCGGCCTATGACAGCGCGGTCGCCCAGTGGTTCGCTGACCAGGCAGACGCCGTTGACGGTTGGTCGCGGTTCAGCGCTGTCACCGCCACATTGGCGCAGCCGTTGCGCTACGGGGAGAACCCGCACCAGCGGGCAGCGCTCTACCGTGCGGACGGTGTCGATGGCGGCGTGGCCGACGGTGAGCTGTTGCAGGGCAAGGAGATGTCGTACAACAACTATGTCGATGCCGATGCGGCCTGGCGCACGGCCCATGACCAAGGCGACGTGGCGACCGTCGCCATCATCAAGCACGCGAACCCCTGCGGTATCGCCATCGGGACTGATGCGGCCAATGCCTATGCCAAGGCATTTGACTGCGACCCGTTGTCTGCTTTCGGCGGTGTGGTCGCCTTGAACGTCCCAGTGGATGAGGCTGTGGCAGGCCGCATCGCGGAGGTGTTCACGGAAGTGGTGGTGGCGCCAGCGTTCACGGAAGCGGCGTTGGCCGTTCTGGCGAGCAAGCCGGCGCTGCGACTGCTGCTCGCCCGGCCATTGACATCAGATCGGGTCGAGTGGCGTGCAGTCTCGGGCGGGATCCTGCGCCAGTCGGTTGATGCACTCGATGCTGTCGGTGACGACCCGGCAACCTGGACGCTGGCTGCGGGCGACGCCGTCGATCCCGCAACTTTGTCCGACTTACAGTTCGCGTGGCGTGCCTGCCGCGCTGTGAAGAGCAACGCGATCCTTCTCGCGCACGACGGCGCTTCTGTCGGAGTCGGCATGGGCCAGGTCAACCGGGTCGACGCCGCACGGTTGGCGGTGAGCCGAGCCGGTGCGGAACGTGCACGCGGGGCAGTCGCCGCCAGTGACGCGTTCTTCCCGTTCGCCGACGGTCTGCAGGTGCTCATCGACGCAGGGGTGCGCGCGGTTGTCCAGCCAGGCGGTTCCAAGCGGGATGACGAAGTTGTCGCGGCAGCAGCGGCAGCTGGCGTCACCATGTACCTCACTGGCACCCGGCACTTCGCGCACTGATGTCTCAAGCCCTGCAGCGTGCGCTGCTGGCCCGCATTGGTGCGGTCCTCGCGGCGGTGTTGATTGGCGTCCTCGTCGCCGGTCAAGCCGTGGTCAACGGAGACCTCGGCACGGTGGTCGGGGACGGGCTGACGGCGGCGGTGCTTTCGTTCATCGTCGGCCTTCTCAGCGTGGGGTTGGTCGTTCTCGCGGGTCGGCGTAGGCACCTGCTCCTGAGTTTCATGTCGCAGTTGCGCGCAGGTGACATCCGCTGGTGGCAACTCGGCGGCGGGTTTTTTGGAGCGGTGCTAGTCACCTCCCAGGGCGCCATTGAGCCGCGTATCGGCGTCGCGTTGTATTCCACTGGTTTGGTAGCCGGCGCTGCCGCCGGCTCACTGGCGGCGGATGTCAAAGGCGTCGGACCGGCAGGGGCGCAGCCGCTGACCCTGCCCCGCCTCGTCGGCGCGATGGGAGCAATTTTCGGCGTGGCGGTCGCAGCCAACAGCAGTCCGAGAGTCGCGGGCACTGGTGCCGGGTTGTGGGCAGTTCTCACCATGGTTGCGGTCGTGCTGATTGGCGCCGGGACTTCGTTCCAGACTGCGCTCAATGGGCAAGTGGCTCGCATGAGCGGTGACCCGCTCGTCGCTACCTTCGTGAACTTCGTCGTCGGCCTGAGCCTGCTTGCGATGACCTGGTGTGTGTTGGCAGTCACTGGTGCAGTCGCGCCGAAGCCACCGCCGACGCCGTGGGAGAACCCCGTGATCTGGACCGGCGGCATCATCGGAGTGGTCTTTATTGCCATCGCATCGACCATCGTGCGCACCTTGGGTGTGCTGGTCCTCGGATTGGCCAATGTCGTGGGCCAACTGCTCGGCTCGGTCGTACTGACACTGCTCATGCCACGTGCAGGTCACACGTTGTCTACCGGCGTCTACACGGGCATCGTCATCACGGTGGCTGCAGTTGCAGTTGGCAGCATCCGGCCGCGTAGCAAAACCTGAGCGCTGCGCAGTGAAGTCAACCTGCCGGAGCCGTCTAGGGTTGCGTCCATGCCTGCACAAGTCCTCGACGGCAAAGCCACGGCCGCACGAATCAAGGCGGGACTTCGCGACGAAGTCGCGGCACTGCGTTCAGAAGGAATCAGGGTCGGGCTCGGCACCATCCTGGTTGGCTCGGACCCGGCGAGCTCCTCGTATGTCGCTGGGAAGCACCGCGACTGTGCCGACGTGGGCATCGAGTCCCTCCGAGTGGATCTACCCGATGATGCAAGCCCGGCGGATGTCATCGCTGCTGTTGATGAGTTGAACGCCGACCCATTGTGTGCTGGGTTCATTGTCCAGTTGCCTTTGCCGTTGATCCATGACACGAATGCAGTGCTCGAACGAGTGCTCCCGCACAAAGATGCTGATGGATTGCATCCGATCAACCTCGGTCGTCTCGTCCTTGGCACCGCAGCTCCGCTGCCATGTACCCCGATCGGCATCGTGGAGTTGTTGCGCACATATGAGGTTCCACTTGCCGGCGCCGACGTCGTTGTGGTCGGTCGTGGCACCACCGTCGGTCGCCCTTTGGGGTTGTTGCTTACCCGTCGCTCTGAGAACGCCACGGTGACTTTGTGCCACACCGGCACCCGCGACATCGCCGCGCACACACGTCGCGCGGACATCGTCATCACTGCAACGGGGCAGCCGCATTCGATTACCGCTGACATGATCAAGCCCGGTGCTGCCGTGGTTGATGTCGGAATCACCCGCACAACTTCCGGGCTGACCGGCGATGTCCACCCAGATGTCGCGCACGTAGCTGGCTGGCTTGCACCTGTGCCCGGTGGTGTCGGACCGATGACTCGGGCAATGTTGTTGGCCAACGTGGTCGCTGCCGCTGGGCGCGGGCGCTAGTGCGCGAGCAGGGGGCCGTGGTGCCCGTGTGGGTCAGCCGACTTCAGTGGGCGGTGCCACTCGGCCTGGTGGTGGCGGTGGGTCTGCTGTTGCTTGATCGTGTCCAAGTGGGGCTGTATGTGCTTTCGGCGACCTTGGTGGCCGCGGGAGTGCTGCGCTGGTTCCTGCCTGCATCGGCCGTGCGCCTGCTTGCATCTCGACGCAGGGTGACCGATGTCATCGCATCAATGTCGCTCGGCCTCGCGCTCGCCGCTGTGGCCGTCTTGTTGCCACAGTAGGGTTAGCCGACCTCATACCGCCCGTCCCCGCTTGGGAGCGCAGCAATGTCTCGTCACGGAAAAGTCAGCGTCATCGGCTCAGGTTTCTACGGTTCCACTACTGCCCAGCGCATCGCTGAGTACGACATCGTGCAAGAAGTGGTGTTGACCGACATCCTTGAAGGTAAGCCCGAGGGATTAGCCCTCGACATGAACCAGAGCCGTCCGATTGAGGGCTTCGAGACGAAGGTCACCGGCGCCACGACCGCGGCCGACGGCTCCGGCTATGAGGCGATCAGCGGCTCGCAGGTCGTCGTCATCACAGCCGGCCTGCCCCGCAAACCGGGGATGAGCCGAATGGACTTGCTCGAGGTCACCGCCGGCATCGTGGGAGGTATCGCCAAGCAGGTTGCGATCCACGCCCCCGAAGCAGTTGTCATCGTGGTGTCCAATCCACTCGATGAGATGACCGCCCTCGCGCAGATGGCGTCGGGCTTTCCGCACCACCGGGTGATGGGTCAGGCAGGCATGCTGGACACCGCGCGCTTCACGCACTTTGTGGCAGAGACACTTGATGTTCCCATCGCCTCGGTGCAGACACTCACCCTCGGTTCGCACGGAGACACCATGGTGCCAGTGCCATCGCGGTGCACGGTCAATGGTGAGCCGCTGTCGCGGCTGTTGCCAGCGGAGAAGATTGAGGAACTCGTCACCCGCACCCGCAATGGCGGTGCTGAGATTGTTGGACTTCTAAAGACTGGCTCTGCCTACTACGCCCCATCCGCAGCGGCTGCGCGCATGGCGAAAGCAGTCATCGAGGACTCTGGCGCCGTCATGCCAGTCTGCGCATGGGTCACTGGCCAGTACGGAATCAGCGACGTCTACCTCGGTGTTGAGGCCAAAATCGGCAAGTCTGGTGTCGTTGAGGTCGTCGAGACGGCGTTGGAGCCCAGTGAGACGGCGGCACTGCATGAGGCAGCAGAAGCGGTGCGCGCCAAGCAGGCGGATGTCGCAACCCTGTGACGGGTTGCCGATTGTCACCTGACACACGTGCGAGGACGCATCCCCGCAGAAGCGATGGCACCGCGTCACACATCCCATACCCGAATCCGAGCCCTGAGGTAGTCACACATGAACAAGATCAAGGTTGAGAACCCGGTCGTCGAGCTCGACGGCGATGAGATGACGCGCATCATCTGGCAGTTCATCAAGGACCGCCTCATCCTGCCGTACCTCGACATCGACCTGCGCTACTTCGATCTCGGGATCGAAAGCCGTGAGGCGACGAAGGACCAGATCACGATTGACTCCGCCCACGCCATCGCCGAGCATGGCGTCGGTGTGAAGTGCGCGACCATCACCCCCGATGAGGCTCGGGTGAAGGAGTTCGGGCTGTCGCAAATGTGGAAGTCGCCCAACGGCACTATCCGCAACATTCTCGGCGGCGTCATCTTCCGCGAACCGATCATCATCTCGAACATCCCGCGGTTGGTGCCCGGCTGGACCAAGCCCATCGTGATTGGTCGTCACGCATTTGGTGACCAGTACCGCGCAACTGACGCGGTCATCCCCGGCGCTGGCACTTTGACGTTGACTTACACGCCGGCCGACGGCTCCGAGCCGGTTGAGATGCAGGTGTACGACTTTGCCGGCCCAGGCGTGGCGATGGCGATGTACAACATCGACGAGAGCATCCGCGACTTTGCACGTGCCTCGATGCGTTACGGCCTGGCACGTAACTACCCCGTCTACTTGTCGACTAAAAACACGATTCTCAAGAAGTACGACGGTCGGTTCAAGGACATCTTCGCGGAGGTCTACGACGCGGAGTTCAAGTCCGAGTTCGAGTCCCGGGGGCTGGAGTACGAGCACCGACTTATCGACGACATGGTGGCCACCGCACTGAAGTGGGAGGGTGGCTATGTCTGGGCGTGCAAGAACTACGACGGCGATGTGCAGTCCGACACGGTGGCGCAGGGGTTTGGCTCACTTGGCCTCATGACGAGCGTGCTGATGACCCCGGACGGTCGCACGGTCGAGGCCGAGGCGGCACACGGCACGGTCACCCGGCACTACCGGATGCACCAGGAGGGCAAGCCCACGTCTACCAACCCCATCGCATCCATCTTCGCGTGGACTCGCGGTTTGGCACACCGCGGCAAGCTCGACGGCAATGACGCGCTCATCGGGTTCGCCAACGATGTTGAGCAGGTCTGCATCCAGACCGTGGAGTCGGGGAAGATGACCAAGGACCTTGCCATCTTGGTCGGTCCAGACACGCCGTGGCTCACAACTGAGGAGTTCCTCGCAGCAGTGGACGAGAACCTGCGACGATCACGCTCGTGAGCGTCATCTGGAGCACCTTGGGTGCCCTTGCTCTGGTCATCGCGGCTGGGGCGCTGTTCGTGGCCGCCGAGATGGCCCTGGTGTCGCTACGACCAGGGCAGGTGCGCCGGCTTGCGGAAAGCAAGCGACGTGGTGCTGCCGCCGTCGCCCGGCTGGTGGAGGACCCGAACCGGTTCTTGTCTGTTGTGCAGATCGGCGTGACCTTGATGGGCATCGTGACTGGTGCATTCGGTGTCAGCCGACTGGAACCTGTCATCACCGACAAGCTCCGTGCACTCGGCTGGCCCGCGCCAGCGACTTTCTCGTTCATCATCATCACGCTGGTGACGGCTTACCTCACGTTGGTCTTCGGCGAATTGGTGCCCAAGCGCATTGCCTTGCAGCGTTCGGAGCAGATTGCCGTGCGCTTCAGCGGCCCGCTGGACGCGATGGCGCGTGCCTTCCGGCCGTTCGTGTGGCTGCTGTCGAAGTCCACCGACGTCTTCGTGAGACTGCTCGGCGGTGATCCTGGGGCAGCACGCGAGGGCATCAGCGGCGAGGAGTTGCGAGGGCTCGTGGCCAGTCACGAGGAACTAACTGTGGACGAGCGCAACCTCATCGACGATGTGTTTCAGGCAGGGGATCGCGAACTACGCGAGGTCATGATTCCGCGCACGGAGGTGGACTTCCTCGACTCGGACGTACCTGCGTTCAAGGCGGCGAAACTGGTGGCCAGTTTGGCGCATTCGCGGTTCCCGGTGATTGGCGACAGCGCCGACGATGTCATTGGTTTTGTCCACATCCGCGACATCTTGGTGCCAGAGATGGCAGAGCGCTCGATTCGCATCGGGGACATCGCGAGGCCGATTCACCGCTACCCAGGGACCAAGCGGGTCATCCCCACCTTGAGCGACATGCGGAAGGCGCAAGCGCACATGGCGATCGTGCTCGACGAGTACGGTGGCACCGCAGGCATCGTGACACTCGAAGACTTGGTCGAGGAACTCGTCGGCGACATCCGAGATGAGTACGACGTCGCAGAGGACGCCGCGGCAGCCCAGCGTCACGACTCCGCCATCTTCACTATCGACGGGCTGACGAACATCGAAGACCTTGGCGAGGACTACAGCGTCGACATCCCCGATGGTCCCTATGAGACCGTCGCCGGATTCATGGTGGCAAATCTCGGCCGGCTGCCCGAGCTCGGAGACACTGTGCAAGCCCCATCAGCCTCGTTTCACGTGACGGAGCTCGACGGTCGCCGAATCGCCCGCGTCGAGGTGCGTCGGGCACCGGTGCGAGACTGACGCCATGCATGAGCGTCCCCGCGTCCTGTCAGGAATTCAACCGACCGCTGACTCGTACCACATTGGCAACCTGCTCGGAGCGCTGAACCAGTGGGTCGCGCTGCAGTCCGAAACGGACGCGTTCTTCTGCGTCGTCGACTTGCACGCCATCACCGTCGCCCATGACCCGCGCCTGTTGCACGAGCGCACGTTGATCTCGTTCGCCCAGCTCATCGCGGCCGGATTGGATTCGCAGCAGGCCACGTTGTTCGTACAGAGCCACGTCCCTGAGCACTCGCAGTTGCAGTGGGTGCTTGGCTGCCTGACGGGGATGGGCGAGGCAAACCGGATGACGCAGTTCAAGGACAAGTCGCAAAAGTCAGGTGCCAGTTCGGCCTCGGTGGGCCTGTTCACGTATCCCATCCTGCAGGCAGCAGACATTTTGCTGTACTCGGCCGATCAAGTTCCCGTGGGTGAGGATCAGCGCCAGCATTTGGAGTTGAGTCGGGACCTCGCAGAACGGTTCAATGGCCGCTTCGGTCAGACGTTTGTCCTTCCGCAGACGCGGGTGATGCAAGGCACGGCAAAGATCCTTGACTTGCAGGACCCCTCGGCGAAGATGAGCAAGTCCTCGCCAGGCGGCTGCGTCTTCCTGCTGGAGGAACCGACAGCCATCGCCAAGAAATTCAAGACCGCCGTCACCGACAGCGAGTCCAGCATCCGATACGACATTGGCCACAAACCTGGGGTGTCGAATCTCTTGGCCATCCTGTCGGCGTTTGGCGGTTCGGCGATTGCGGATCTAGAAGACGAATTTGCTGGTCGCGGGTACGGGGACTTGAAGAAGGCAACTGCTGATGCAGTGATCGCATACGCCGAGCCGTACGCCGCGCGCACGCGCGATCTGGTGGACGACCGCGCGGGCATGGCGAGGATGCTTCACACCGGGGCTGAAAAAGCACGCGCAGTTGCGGCACCGCTGCTGGCGACTGTGTACGAGCGCATCGGCTTCGTCGCGCCGTCCGAGTAACGCGACCATGCAGAAAACGTCGGCTTCGCTGTCACTGGCTCCCGACCGGGCTGTAGTCGGAGTCGTGCTAGAAGTCCCCGAGCCGTACGGCGACGACATCATGCAGTGGCGCATCGGCCTCGGCGATGCCTACGCCGACCGTATGCCGACGCATATCACCATGCTGCTGCCGCCACCGATGACCCCGGCAGAGGTCGACAGGTTGACCACCGCCCTGGACTTGCTCGCCACGCAGTGGGCTGCCTTTGACGTCACCCTCGGATCGGTTGGCAGCTTCCGCCCCGTGTCGCCGGTTGTGTACTTGAAGGCTTCTGCCGAGCAGGAGCGGCTGCAGTTGTTGCAACAGGAGTTGATGGAGGCGCACGGGCCGTTCGAGCCCGCGCACCCATTTGTGCCGCACGTCACCGTCGCGATGGGCGTCGGGGAAGGACTACTCGATGCGGCAGCGGATGCAATGGCGGATTACCAGTGCCAGTGGCCCGCGACCGCACTCAGCCTGTTTCAACGCCACCGGGATGGACGTTGGCAGCGGCTGTCTCGCCACCGGTTCGCTGTCTCGCCGCCAAGGACGGCGCCTGAGGGGCTGCCTGGGTGATCGGGTCTGCTTTCACAGGCAAGTAAAACGATTCGATTCAAAGTGAAGTGCTGAGAACCTTGACTTAGGGCTGTTCCTGACTAGCCTGCCGATGTGCCACAGGTCGTCTTCATGCCCATGGACATTGGGGATGCCGAAGTGCGCCAAGCCCTGCGGGATGGGAACAGTCAACTCGCATCAGTTCGCGTGGCTGAACTACTGCGCGATGCCCACCGACTCGGCGCCAATGAGGTGGCTGGGCTGCACTGCCAGGCCGCTGCCGCCGAGATTTCATGTGGACGGCTCTCCGAAGCCACCGAGCACATCGAGGTAGTGCGTGGACTGAGCGACCTCAACGCCGCCACAACGGCAATCGCCGCCATCCTGCTCGCCGCGGTCGCCTGCTGCACAGTCGATGACATTGAGGCCCTCGAGGCGGCATCGGACTTCATCAACTCCGAACTCGCGCGAACCGCCGCTCCGGCTGAGCTGCGTGTGCGCATGCACCTTGCCGGGATGCGGTGCAACTTTGCCTTGCGACGACTAGACGCAGCGCGGGTCAATATCGCCGCGCTCCGTTCAGACTCAGCCGCCCAGGTGCATTGGATAGAGTCGCAAGTGCTCATCGCAGAGGCGAACCTCATGTTGCTCGAGGGCCAACTGGGCGGGATCAAGGCGGTTGTGACCCAAATACTGCCGGTGGTGACTGCAATGGGACCCGGCGTAGCGGCAGCGTCCACCTGGTGGGAGGTGGCCGAGATCGCCCGCGCCGCGGGCCTGCACGAGGATGCCTGGCAGGCTGCAACTCGCGCCATTGACTGCTCATCCGCACGTCCAGCAGACCGTCACTCGACCTTTGCGCCAGGAGTTCTGATGTGGGCGGCGGGTACATGAGTGCAGGTCAGGGGTCTTTCGGTCCAATGACTCACATCGGACACCGCATCCAACAGTTGCGCAAGGAGCGCGGCCTACGGCTGAGCGACGTAGCTCAAGACATCGTTTCCGTCGGGTACCTGTCGATGATCGAACAGGGTCAACGCACTCCCAGCTCCCAGGTGTTGCGAGCCTTGGCCGCGCGACTAGACGTCGATCAGGCGGTACTGGAGTCTGGGTCTTTTGCAAGCGCTCGTCTCGCGGATGTCATTGAACTGCAGGAAGCCATGTGGCAGCACATCACCGGGGACTACCCGGACGCCATTCGCCGATACCGCAATCTGCTGCAGCGGGGCTCCACCGTCGCAAGCGAGGCAACCAGGGGGCTCGCCCGTTCACTGTTGCGTAGTGGCGATGCCAAAGCAGCTTTGCATGTCTCGCGGCGACGGGTCGCAGGTCTCATCACCGATGGTGATTGGGCGACGCAGTCCGGAAATTCGCTGCTCATCGGGCTGTGCTTGCTGCAACTCGGTGACCTTGAGGCCGCGCACGAACACCTGCAGGCGGCCGTCGATGTGGCTACGACTCATGGCCGCGGCACCGACTTGCATGCGACATCGTTGGTGTATCTCGGACGTTGCCAGTTGCGTCGCGGTCTGATATCGCCAGCAGTGGCGTCCTTTGAAGCCTTCCTCAACAACCCCGCCGCGCTGCGGCCGATGCAGCCGCTTGCCGCGACGGCACTGCATTGGTGGGCTCTCGGTGAGGACCAGATCATGTCATCTGACCTCGTCGGCGCCATCCGTACTCGCGAGCGCGCGCTGGCGCTGCAGAGCGTGGTCGCCGTGGCGTCGGTGAAGTTGCGGATGGCCGTGGAATGCGTCGGCTATCTCGTACGCTCACGCACGCCAGAGACGCTGGCGATGGCGGGGCACACCGCTCATCAGTTGCGGTCGCTACCGGTGGCCGATGTCGAGCCACGGTTTCGAAGCGACCTCCTTCTGGTCTCGGCTGAGGTAGCGCTGGCGATGCACGCACCTCATGAGGCGTTGATGTTCGTCGATGACGCTGTGCAGGCGTCAAAGTCTCCAGATATTGCGTGGGCGGAGATGATCAGAGCCTTGGCCTCCGAAACGCTGTCAGACCTCGACGCGGCACTCGAACATGCCGACCTCGCCCGTGCCCAGGTCGGTAAGCATGTGGCACAGGGACACAGCGCAGATGAGGTCACCGAGCCTTGGGAAGTCCTAGCTGCGCTCTATCGTCGACTTGGCCAAGAAGACATCGCGTGGGATTGCATGCGCAATGCCGCGGCAGGTGCGGGGGTGTACTCCAGTTTCTTCCCGCAGCCCAGACGCGCGGTTCAGGAGCCGGAGTTGCCAGCCCAACAGGAAATCAGCGCGCGCGCTTGATAGTTCGCATGCTGGGTCTCACGGCGAGCAACCAGTGCCCATCGCCACGCGCGCAACCATGGGGCTGATATTCGATTCTTGACGCACAGTGGAGCGCTTTTGGCGTCATCGGCGCAAGCGACGGCGATTGATGAGCACCCGGCGTGTCAGGATCAGCGCTGGAATTGTCAGCAGCAGAAGCGACGCAGCATCTCGTGGCAAGTTACGTGCGTCGCGCGAGTTGGCATTGGTGACAGATTGCACATTGCTCTCTGGCACGGCGGAAGGGCTAGGCGTTGCGACACCGCCCGGAGTACTTGGCAACGGGGGCAACGTAGCAAGTGGTTTTAAGTTCGAGACGTGCTCGAACCCCCAGTTGAGAACTTGCTCGGCCAACGTGCGGTAAGAGCCCACAAATCCCAGCATCACCACCAGCAGTGTGCGCTTACCCCGTTTCACTGCGACCCAGTAGGTGCGCAGTGATGCTCTCGTGAAGCCCGTCTTTCCTGCGATTGTGCCTGCAACGCTATGGCGGATGAACGGATTTTCGTTCTGCAGTTGGTATGTCTGCCGCGGTTTGCCAGTCGCGGGCATGCGCCCAGGGAAGTCGATGACCTTTGTCTTGGCAAGCCGTCGAAAGGTGGGGTTGGCGATTGCTGCGCGCGCGATGATGGCCATGTCCGCTGCCGTGGTCACTTGTTTGGGGTCCGGCAGCCCGTGTGGGGTGCGGGCGGTGGTGCTCCTGGTGCCGAGTGCGCGGGCGGTGCGATTCATCAGGCGAATGGCACGTCGACTGTCGGAGTTGTACACATGCGTCAGTGCGACGGCGGCGTCATTGCCGCTGGGCAGCAGCATCCCGAGGAACAACTGCTCCACGGTATACGTGCCACCGACCACCAATCCCGCTCCGCTGCCGTGGATTCCGACATCGGCTGCAGTGGCGGTGTACACCTCGGCTAAGTCCAGTTTGGGTAACAGCGCGACCGCTGTCAGAGTCTTCAGCGTGGATGCCGGATATTGCCTTGTGCGGGCGTTCGCGGCGGCGAGGACCTTGCCAGAACGGGCCTCGACGAGTATCCAGGCGCGCGCCGGCGGCGCTGGCGGTGCGGGTATCCCAGGCTTGCTCGCGCGCCACAGCACCCCCGGCCGGGCGAGTGGGTCTGTGGCTGTGGTGGTCGCTGGTGCTGCCGCACCAGCGAGCACCAACCCAGCCAGTGGCACTGCCAGCACCAGGCCCCGGCGCGTATGTGACCGGTACCGCTCACCGCCGCGGGCAGACATGGAGGGGAGCGTAGCCAGCCACCGCGGTGTGGGGACTACCGTGCGCAGTTGTGGTGAACACCGAATCTGGCGTGCCGTGGCAACCGGTGTACTCCGCGTCAGATCTGACCGGCTGGGACCCTGACAACGGGTTGGGAGAGCCGGGTGAGTTCCCGTACACCCGCGGCATCTACCCGTCGATGTACACGGGCCAACTGTGGACCATGCGGCAGTACGCCGGGTTTGGCAGCGCCCGCGAATCAAATCAGCGCTACCACGAACTCATTTCCGCCGGCACGACCGGACTCTCGGTTGCTTTCGATCTGCCAACGCAGATGGGGCTGGACTCAGACCACCAGATGGCGCACGGCGAAGTGGGCAAAGTCGGCGTCGCCATCGACACATTGGCCGACATGCGCACCTTGTTCGCTGACATCTCCCAGGACTCTGTGTCCACGTCAATGACCATCAACGCCCCGGCAGCCACACTCCTGCTGATGTATGAACTGGTCGCGGCGGAACAGGGCATCACAGGCAAAAAGCTGACGGGCACCATTCAAAATGATGTGCTCAAGGAGTACATCGCCCGAGGCACCT
>CAYFKX010000007.1:0-13203 GCA_964343545.1 uncultured Bifidobacteriaceae bacterium
GCAGCCCGCCGTCCTTTGGAGTCGGTTGTCTTGGTTCGAGTCCAGGCGGGGGAACATCAGCCCGATCGGCCCGAGCACCCGCTCGGAGCCGTTCGTGGCGATGGCTGCGGGCACGCTGACCGTTAGCGTGCCCTCGCTAGGCTTCCCGACCGTGGGCGTGAATGCAGTCGTTGTGCTTGCAGCCGGTGCTGGGACCCGGATGAAGTCCGCCACGCCCAAAGTCATGCACCGCGTCCTAGGGCTGACGCTGGTCGAGCATGTGCTTCGCGCCGCTCGTGCGGTGGCCGCCGATGTCACAGTCTGCGTGGTTGGACACGGTCGCGAGCTCGTGGAACCGCATCTGGGGCATGTCGAACCCTCGGCCCGGGTCGTCGTGCAGGCGCAGCAGAACGGGACCGGCCATGCAATGCGTATCGCCCTAGATGCGCTACCAGAATTGTCTAGCGGGAACCTGCTGGTGCTCGCAGGTGACAGCCCGCTGATCACCGGTGAGACTCTGCGTGCGCTCGCGCATGCCCATGACACGGCCTCGGCCGCGGTGACTGTCCTAACGTCGCGCACGTCGGCACCACATGGCTACGGGCGCATCGTCCGCTCGGCTGACGGCTCCGTGTCAGCCATCGTCGAGCAAGCCGATGCCTCTGCGGACGTGGCCGCAATTGACGAAGTGAATTCGGGTATCTACGTCTTCAATGCGGCGTCACTGCGTCAGCATCTTGCTGCTCTGACATCGAGCAATGCCCAAGGCGAGGAGTACCTCACCGACGTCGTTGCGGCCGCGGTCGCAGCGGGGGAGACTGTGGTCGCACATACCTGCGACCACAGCGAGACCCTCGGCATCAATGACCGTGTGCAACTTGCGTACGCCGGCCGGGTCATGCGAGACCGAATCAACAACTCCCACATGCTCAGCGGTGTGACAATCACCGACCCAGCGACCACATGGATCGAAGCTGACGTCGTCATCGCACCCGATGCAATCATCGAGCCCGGCACCCACCTCGCGGGTCACACATGCATTGCTCGCGCGGCGGTCATCGGACCGCACACGACGCTCGTCGATTGCGAGGTCGGCGAGCTGGCTCACGTGCGACGCACTGAAGGCACCCGCGCAGTCATCGGATCAGGTGCGGATGTCGGGCCCTACACCTACTTGCGCCCCGGCACGGTTCTCGGAGACGGAGCCAAGGCCGGCGCCTATGTCGAAATCAAGGAGTCCACGATTGGCTCTGGTTCGAAGGTGCCGCATCTGTCCTACGTGGGGGACGCAACCATCGGGCATGACACCAACATCGGCGCCGCAACGGTGTTCGTGAACTACGACGGCGTGGCCAAACACCGCACGTTCGTTGGGGACGGGGTTCGTATCGGTAGCGATTCGATGCTGGTGGCACCCGTGAGCATCGGTGACGGTGCGTACACAGCCGCCGGCTCGGTGATAACCGATGACGTCCCGGCCGGTGCCATGGCGGTGGGACGGGCACGCCAACGCAACATTCTCGGTTGGGTACTGCGCAAACGTGCAGGGTCAACATCGGCGGACGCAGCACAACGGGCACAAGCGCAGGAGGAAGCATGAGCGACCTAGTCATCGCCAACAACAAAAAACTCGCGCTCGTCGCGGGTCGCTCGCATCCAGCCTTAGCCAGTGCAGTGGCCGCCGAACTTGGCGTTGACTTGCTGCCCACAGATGCCTACGACTTTGCCAATGGCGAGATCTTCGTTCGCTTCGACGGCTCTGTGCGCGGCTGTGATGTGTTTGTCCTGCAGTCGCACACCGCCCCGCTGAACAAGTGGATCATGGAACAACTCATCATGTTGGACGCGCTGAAGCGCGCCTCAGCCAAGCGCATCACCATCGTGGTCCCGTTCTACGGATACGCCCGCCAGGACAAGAAGCACGCCGGTCGCGAGCCGATCTCGGCACGGCTGATGGCGGACCTGTTCAAGGCCGCTGGTGCTGACCGCTTGATGACTGTTGACTTACACACCTCGCAGATTCAGGGGTTCTTTGACGGGCCGGTGGACCACTTGTTCGCTTTGCCGCTGCTCGCTGAGCATGTGGCCAAGAGCGTTGACGTCTCGAAGGTCACCGTCGTCAGCCCCGATGCGGGACGCGTGCGCGTTGCTGAGAGATGGACGGACATCCTTGGCTCGCCGCTGGCAATCATGCACAAGCGCCGCGACCCACGGGTGCCGAACGAAGCGAAGGTGCTCGAAGTTGTTGGTGAAGTGGAAGGGCGCATTTGTGTCATCGTCGATGACATGATTGACACTGGTGGCACCATCGCAAAGGCTGCTGAGGCGCTGTTCGCGAACGGCGCTTCCGAGGTCATCGTCACTGCGACCCATGGCGTCCTGTCCGACCCTGCAGCGCAGCGGCTGCAAGACAGCCGTATCACCGAAGTCGTTGTCACCGATACGTTGCCTATCACTGCGGAGCGGCAGTTCCCCAAACTCACGGTGCTGCCGATTGCGCCGCTGATTGCACGAGCCATCCGCGAGGTCTTCGGTGACGGCTCTGTGACCAGCCTCTTCGACGGCCACTGACAGCTCACTGCCCGCGGCCGCGCCCCGAATCCGCGCACCGATGCGGCCGTCGGTATCCTTCGCTCTAACCGGTGGCGAGGGGCTCAAGCCCGTGATCGACTCAGGTGACTGTCCCGCGGCTGAGCCGTCGGGCACTCCCGCCGCCACATGAGCGAACAGGGAGTTTGACAATGCCACGCATCGCATTCGAGGCCACGGTCCGTACCGACTTTGGCAAGGGTGCTGCCCGCCGAACCCGTCGTGACGGCCGCATCCCCGCCGTCGTCTACGGGACCGGCACGGTGCACCACATCAGCCTCGACGGCCACGCCCTCGAACTTGCGCTGAAGAAGAAGCGCTTGGTCATCGACGTCACCGTCGACGGTAAGACCTACACGACCTTCGCGCGCGAAGTTCAGAAGGACCCGGTGCGCAATGAGGTCGAACACGTCGACTTGGTCATCGTGTCCGAAGAGCAGGCCGCTGCTCGCCTCGCCAACGGCTGACCCGACCTTGACCGCACGGACAAGGCAGGATTGAGCCATGTCCGCTGACGTCGTGTGGCTGGTCGTCGGGCTGGGCAATCCCGGGGCGGAGTATGCAAATACTCGGCACAACATCGGGTTTCTCGTGGTCGACGAGCTCGCACGGCGCGCTGGCGTTGCACTAGGTCCGCAGAAGCGAAGTAGGGCGCTCGTCGGCACTGGCCGCCTCGATGGTCACCGCGTGGTCTTGGCCCAGCCGCAGTCATTCATGAACGACTCCGGCGGACCGACATCGTTTCTTGCCGACTTCTACTCGGTTCCGGCAGAGCGGGTCGTCGCTATCCACGACGAGTTAGACCTGCCTTTCGGCTCAACGCGGGTCAAACTTGGCGGCGGCGACAATGGGCACAACGGCTTGCGCAGTATCCGCAAGTCCCTGGCCACGGGTGAGTGGTACCGAGTGCGAGTGGGAATTGATAGGCCGGCCGCACCGATTGACCCTGCCAGTTATGTGCTCAAGCCTTGGAGCGCGCAGCAACGTGCCGAGTTGGGCGACGCCGTGGCGTACGCCGCTGATGCGACTGCCAGCTTGCTCACCTCCGGTCTTGAGCCGACGCAGAACCGTTACAACCGATAGGTCGTATGAAACTCTCTGGAGTCTGCTCCCTCTTGCGGCAGCATCCGGCATTCGCGCGCCTGGGTGAGCCCGATGTGCGGGCGGGTGCGCAGTTGCAGGTCACACCTGCCCTGCATCCGTGGATTGTGGCCGAACTGGCCCAACATCACACCGTGTTGGTTGTGACGGCGACGAGTCGTGAGGCTGCCGATCTGCACGGCTGCCTTGCATCACTGCTCGAGCCGACCAGCATCGTGCAGTTCCCCGCTTGGGAGACCCTCCCGCACGAACGGTTGTCCCCCTCTTCGGACACCGTTGGCGCCCGCGTTGAGGTCCTGCGTCGTTTGCAACAACCGTTGGCCGGGGAAGCAGCGCCTCGAGTGGTCATAGCGCCCATCAGGGCAGTAGTGCAGCCGATTGTGCGCGGAGTTGGGTTGGCTTCGCAGGTCAGGGTCGCAATCGGTGACAGTGATGGTCGCGACAACCTGGTCCAGAACTTGGTGCAACTGGCATACACACGCACAGACCTCGTAGACAAGCGCGGACAGTTCGCGGTTCGAGGCTCCATTGTCGACGTGTTCCCTGCAACCGCGGAACATCCCGTGCGTATTGAGTTTTTCGGCGACGAGGTCGAGGAGTTGCGCTACTTCGCAGTGGCGGACCAGAGATCGCTGACCAACGTTGACGGCGACCTGGTGGTTCCTGCCTGTCGTGAACTGCTGCTTTCCGAGTCAGTACGGAATCGCGCGGAGCAGTTGATGCAGAGTCATCCGGAACTTGCCGACCTGCTCGAACCGTTGTCTCAAGGAGTTCCGGTCGAGGGCATGGAGGCGTTGGCAAGCGCACTCGCAGATGGCATGGACTTGCTGACGGACCTAATGCCGACAGGAACCGTCGTGGTGGTGTGTGACGCGGAGCGCGTCAGTAGTCGTGCTCACGAAGTGGTTGCAACGAGCCATGAGTTCTTGGCGGCGTCGTGGGAGAACGCCGCACATGGAAACAGCACGCCCATCGACATCGGTGGTGCGGCGTATCAGTTGTGGGATGACGTTCGCAGCAGCGCAAGCAGCAGAGGACTTGCGTGGTTCTCGCTGTCGGCCTTCCACGCGCCCGAGGCGGACGACATTCAGGCGGACGACATTGAGACCGACGCAGCGACATTCGGCTCAATTACTGCATCGCCGAAGTATCGCGGTGACATGCAGCGGGCGCTTAGTGATGTCGCCGCTGCATTGAAGTGCGGGGACCGCGTGATTCTGGTCGCCGATGGGCACGGCACGGCCGAACGTTATGTGGAGTCGCTGCGCGACGCAGACCTGCCGGCCACCATGGTCGAATCAGAAGTCCACGACTTTTCCTCTGCCATTGTGCACGTGGCCCAAGCACAGTTTGCTGAAGGTTTTAGTGCGCGCAACCAAGGGTTGCTGTTTCTCACGGAAGCCGACTTGCTTGGCAGTCGCGTTGCCACCCGCGACATCCAGCGGATGCCGTCACGTAGGCGACGCAGCATTGATCCATTGCAGCTGACTAAGGGCGACTACGTGGTCCATGACCACCATGGCGTGGGTCGCTACCAGCAGATGGTGGAGCGCACCGTCGGCGGCGCTACCCGCGAGTACCTGGTCATCGAGTACGCCGCAAGCAAGCGAGGCCAGCCTGCGGACCTGCTCTACGTTCCCAGTGACCAACTTGATCTTGTGACGCGCTACATCGGTGGCGAGGCGCCGGCTGTGCATCGCCTCGGCGGTGGTGACTGGCAAGCGACAAAGGGACGTGCTCGAAAAGCAGTGCGCGAGATCGCTCACGAGCTGATCAAACTTTACGCAACCCGACAGGCAGCCAAGGGGCATTCATTCGGCCCAGACACTGTGTGGCAGCACGAACTTGAAGATGCTTTCCCTTATGTCGAGACGCCCGACCAGTTGGCGTGTATCGACGAGGTCAAGGCCGACATGGAAAAGATCGTCCCGATGGACCGACTTATCTGCGGCGATGTGGGCTATGGCAAGACTGAGATTGCCGTGCGAGCTGCATTCAAGGCTGTCCAGGACGGCAAGCAAGTTGCTGTACTCGTGCCGACGACATTGCTGGTCCAGCAGCATGCCCAAACTTTCGGCGCGCGCTACGCGCCCTTCCCAGTGCGACTGGCATCCCTGTCGCGGTTCCAGACCGACAAGGAAGCGCGGGAGGTGTACGAGGGGCTCACCAACGGCACCATCGATGTGGTCATCGGAACCCACCGACTGCTCGGCGCGAATGTGCGCTTCAAGGACCTCGGCTTAGTTATCGTGGACGAAGAGCAGCGGTTTGGTGTGGAACACAAAGAGCACTTGAAGGCGCTACGCACGAACGTCGACATGCTCTCGATGTCCGCCACCCCGATACCTCGCACACTAGAGATGGCAATCACTGGCATCCGCGAAATGTCCACCATCGCTACTCCACCAGAAGAACGCCATCCGATCTTGACTTATGTTGGCGCGTACAGCGATCCGCAGATCGGCGCCGCGATTCGTCGCGAACTCTTGCGTGACGGCCAAGTCTTCTTCGTGCACAACCGGGTTGAGTCAATCGAACGAGTAGCCGCACGTCTACGCGACCTCGTGCCAGAAGCCAGAGTTGTGACAGCGCACGGGCAGATGAACGAGCATGCCCTCGAGCAGATCATCGTCGACTTCTGGGAGCGCAAATTCGATGTCTTGGTGAGCACAACCATCGTGGAGTCTGGGCTCGACATCCCGAACGCCAACACCTTGATTGTGGACCGTGCCGACACGTTCGGGCTGTCGCAGTTGCACCAGTTGCGCGGCCGAGTTGGGCGTGGCCGTGAGCGGGCGTACGCCTACTTCATGTATCGGCCGGACAAACCTCTGAGTGAGACTTCATATGACCGTCTCGCGACGATCGCACAGCACACCGAACTTGGTGCTGGCATGAGCGTGGCGATGAAGGACCTTGAAATTAGGGGCGCCGGCAACTTGCTTGGGGCCCAGCAGAGCGGGCACATCGCCGAAGTGGGATTCGACCTCTATGTGCGGATGGTCTCCGAGGCGGTAGCCGAACTGCGCCATGACCCAGTCGAGCAAACGCCCGCGGACGTCCGCGTGGAGTTGCCCGTGGACGCCCACATCCCGCATGACTACATCGCTGAAGAACGACTCCGGCTAGAGGCCTACCAGCGACTCGCAGGTGCAGCCACCGAGCAGGCCCTTGAGGATGTGGGTACTGAGTTGCGGGACCGGTACGGCGACCTGCCGCGGCCGGTCGGTCGACTGTTCGATGTGGCGCGTTTGCGAGTGCGGCTGCGAGCCGTCGGCGTGACAGAGGTGGTGCTCGCGGGCACTTCGGTGCGGCTGTCGCCGGTGGAACTGCCCGAATCTCGAGTTTTGCGCTTGATGCGGCTTTACCCAGGCTCCACGCTGAAGCCAGTCACGCGTACGCTTATGACACCGGCTCCGCGCACCGCGAAAGTCGGTGGTGCCGTGTTACGTGACCAGGAATTGCTCCAGTGGTTCGATTCGTTCATCGCATCGGTTCTTGAGTCCGGTGCTCCACCGTCGTGAGGAGTTCTCCTGTGAAGGTCCGCATCCTGGCCTTGGCCGCAGTCCTAGTGGCGCTCACCGCATGCAGCTCCAAAGCCGGTGCTGCAGCCATCGTGGGGGACACCCGAATCAGTGAGTCCAGCCTCGCCGCAATGGTCAAGGAAGCGCAGGCAACCGAACGCAAGCTCAAGCGGCCAATCACCCCCGTTGAGCAGGCATCCTCGGCGGCATTGAACTGGCAGGTACGCATGATCATTGTGGATGCGGCGGCGAAGCAGACCAACACCACGGTGACGAAGACCGAAATCGACGACATCGTGAACAAGGCGTACCAGGAGTACGGCAAGGACGAAGTGCTTGCGCAGTTGGCGTCGAACGGGTTCCCCGAATCCCAGATTCCCGCCTACGCCCGTTTGACATTGCTGCAGAGCAAGGTCTCGCAGGCGGTGTTGCAGGGCAAGCAGGATGAGGCCGCACAGGCACGGTTGGCCCAGTTCTGGCAGACCATCGCAGCAGCGCAGAAGGTCGAGATTGCTCCGCGTTACGGCACCTGGAACAACGATGTCATTGCCATCGACCCGCCTGAGAGCAAGGTGGCGTCACCTGGCAGTGGCACCACACCGCCTCAGTAGCAGCGAGTCTGCTGCCGTTGAGTCGACATCGCCATCAGTGCCGGCCGCAGCGCGCGTATCAGTTTCGAGGTCGTCCATGACTAACGCCGCATCCGAATCACCTGGTGATGCCGTGCGCCAACTCATTGAACTCATGGACGTACTGCGCTCGCCCGGCGGCTGTCCATGGGATGCCGAGCAGACCCATGAGTCTTTGCTTGAGTACTTGCTCGAGGAGTCCTATGAGACCGTAGACGCGGTGCACTCCGGGGACCGGGCAGCATTGCGCGAGGAACTCGGAGACGTGCTGCTGCAAGTTGTTTTCCACGCTCGGATTGCGCAGGAACATCCGACCGACCCATTCACCGTTGACGATGTGGCACGAGCTATTGCTGACAAACTGCGGCGGCGACACCCCCATGTCTTTGCGGGAGAAGCAGCTCCCGCACCAGAGGACGCGCAGGCTCGGTGGGAGGAACTCAAAGCCGCCGAGAAGCAACGGGCATCAGTGACTGACGGAGTTCCCGACGCAATGCCGGCATCGCTCTTGGCGGTGAAACTCCTAGGTCGAGCTGGACGCAATGAACAGACTGCTGCAGTTGCAGCCGTGGACGATGCAATCGTCTGGGATGCCGCCCGAATCGCGTTAGCCACAGCAGTTGCGCACTCAAGCAACGCGGGCTCAGGTACGGAAGTGGATACCGCAGTTGGTGGTCTGCTGCTCGCAGTGATTGCGCAGGCATCAGCATCTGGAATAGACACCGAGCGTGTGCTACGAGATGCAGTCCGTGGCTACCGCGCTCGCGTACGTGCCGCTGAAGGCGTCGTCGACTAGTCCGCCAGCGCAAGCCTGGTTCTGGCGGCGGCCACATGCGGGCCGATGCGGGCATCTTCAGGAAGAGTCAAGAGCAGCGAACGGATTCCGCGGACGGCGACCGCACTTCCGGCATCGCGAAGCCACTGTGATTGGGCGATGCTGGTGTCGATGAGCGACTTCAACCCTGCAGGTGCACCAGGAAGTGCCACGGAGTCGACGTACAGCTGCTGCGCCCACACCGGCAGGCTTGCGAAAGCCGTTGCCGCGAGCACTGCCCACAGGCCTTGTGCTGGCGTAAGCCAGCGAACCTGCGGAGCCATCGGCGGGACGAGCAGCATTCGTGCTGCGAGCAGTGCCTCGGCAGTGGCTTGAAGTTCGGGACGTACAGATGTGAAGTAGTCACTGAGCCCTTGGGCACTGTCGAACACATCGCAAGCGGTGAGTCCGACGAGCTCGGCGGCGCGCACTTGCTCTCGGACGTAATCATCTGTGCCAGCAAAATCAGGGTGTGCGAGTCGATATGTATGCAGCAGTGAATCCACAAACCCGGCGTGCACCCACAGCAACAAATCTGGTTCGTCAACGCCAAGCCGAGCGTGCACATGACGTACTTGCGCGGCGGCTCGCTGCACCTCGTTGCTGCTGCCGAAGGTGATGACCCCGATGTATTCGGCGGTGCGGGTCAGCCGCCCCCACGGGTCCTCGCGATAGTCCGACCAGCGGGCAACGCCGGCCATGGCCCGTGGGTGCAGGGCCTGTAGCAGCAGTGCACGAATGCCGCCGATTGCAGAAGCCGGGTCTGCGTGCACCAACCATGACACCGAATCTGGGCCAAACAGCCCAGCATCTGGGTCCGTTCGGTCTGGCTCGCCGAAGACGAAGCTCGGCTCAGGGATCATCTCAAGCCAGCGGTCGAGTGGATTCAGCGGTGACACGGAATGAGCATGGCAGCCGATACCGCATCGTGCAGGATGAGCAACGTTGCCCGGCCCACAGATCCCCAAGGGCGAGCCGTGGCAGCACCGGACAGCGCAACGACCGGTCACCCGATTGGCTGATGCGCCTCAGTAGGCTTTCCGCGTCTCCTTCCACGCCGTGGCGTTCCGTTCTAGCGCCTCGCTGGATTCGAGAACTCACACCCGCGCCCCACCGCTGGCACACCTGCGAGCGGAACTAGCACAGTAGGAGCAACGCATGGCCACCATCGCCGACGTTCTCGCCCGCGAAATCCTGGACTCCCGCGGAAATCCGACCGTTGAGGTCGAGGTCATGCTCGACGACGACACAGTCGCTCGCGCCGCCGTGCCGTCTGGCGCCTCGACCGGTGCTTTCGAAGCGGTGGAACTTCGCGACGGCGGCTCGCGTTATGCGGGTAAGGGCGTGCAGGAAGCCGTGCGGTTTGTGGAGGACAAGTTGGCTCCCGAAATCCTCGGGTTCGAGGCCGATGAGCAGCGGCTCATTGACGCCGCGATGATCGCCGCCGACGGCACGGACAACAAGTCCGCTCTAGGTGCGAATGCGATTCTTGGCGTGTCCCTTGCTGTTGCGAAAGCCGCAGCAGACTCCGCCGGCCTGCCGCTGTTCCGTTACGTCGGCGGCCCTAATGCCCATGTGCTGCCCGTGCCGATGATGAACATCTTGAATGGCGGCGCGCATGCCGACACCGGTGTAGACATTCAGGAGTTCATGATTGCGCCCATCGGCGCGGAGACCTATGGCGAGGCCCTGCGCTGGGGTGTGGAGATTTACCACAGTTTGAAGAGTGTTCTGAAGGCGAACGGATTTGCCACCGGACTCGGGGACGAGGGTGGATTCGCCCCGAACCTCGCCAGCAATCGGGCCGCCCTCGATCTCATCGCCACGGCCGTTGAAAAGGCCGGATACTCCCTTGGGTCGCAGATTGCTCTGGCATTGGATGTCGCGGCCACCGAGTTCCACAGTGCCGACGGCTACACATTCGAAGGTAAGAAACTCACCAGTGAGCAGATGGTCGACTACTACGCGGAACTCGTCGGCGCATATCCGATGGTCTCGATTGAGGACCCCATGGGCGAAGACGACTGGGCTGGCTGGAAGGCCATCACTGACCGGCTTGGCGCTCAGGTGCAACTCGTGGGCGACGACTTGTTCGTCACCAACGTCCAGCGACTGCAACGTGGCATTGACACCGCGACCGCTAACGCGCTTCTGGTCAAGGTGAATCAAATCGGTTCCCTGACTGAGACCCTCGACGCGGTCTCTTTGGCACAGCGCAACGGCTACCGCTGCATGATGAGTCACCGTTCTGGCGAGACCGAAGACACCACCATCGCCGATCTTGCAGTGGCTACCAACTGCGGTCAGATCAAGACTGGCGCGCCTGCGCGTAGTGAGCGAGTGGCCAAGTACAACCAGTTGTTGCGTATCGAAGAGATGCTGGATGACGCGGCGGTCTATGCAGGCGCTAGCGCTTTCCCGCGTTTCACCGCCAGCAGCTGAGCACCACTGCTGCCACACTGTGTCGGTGAGTCGGTCACAGTCGGTCGTCGGATTGTTCTCGACGTCGATTGCCTTTCGGCAACTGATGGTTTGGCTGGTCCTGCTCGTGGCCATCGTGCAGTTTGCCGGACCGATTCAAGCTGCGGTCGGGCAGCAGGCAACGTTGCAGCAGTTGCGCGACGAAGTAGCCGAGCGCAAAGCCGCACTCGCCGAACTCAAAGCGCGTGAGCGCAAACTGCAGGATCCTGAGTACGTCAAGATTCTTGCCCGCGCACGGCTGCACTTCGTGATGCCCAATGAGCAGGCCTACATCGTCCTTGGTGGTGAGTCCGCGGACAATCCCCAACTACCGCTCAACACCGACGTCGTCGCGGCCGCTGCCCAACAACCCTGGTGGCAGACTTTGCACGAAACCATGTCTGCCGCGACTTCTGGCAGCACTCGCTGATACCAGCGGGTACCTTGTGACGGTGACGGACATCAGCCCAGAAGATTTGGCAGCCGTGAGCTCCCAACTTCAGCGGCCTGTGCGTGGGGTGCATGACATTGCGCATCGTTGTTCCTGCGGGCTTCCCGACGTTGTCGAGACACTGCCCAGACTGCCCGATGGGACTCCCTTTCCGACTTTGTATTACCTGACGTGCCCGCGGGCGACATCGGCAATCGGAACTTTGGAAGCCGAGGGTGTCATGCGCCAGATGTCTGAGCGGCTTGAACAGGAGCCAGATCTCGCCGCGGCCTACCGCGCAGCGCACGATGCCTACCTCGCCGCGCGGGCGCAGCATGGACAGGTTGCAGAGATTGACGGAATCTCGGCCGGCGGCATGCCAGATCGGGTGAAATGTTTGCATGTGCTCGTCGGCCATTCCCTCGCTGCGGGGCAGGGAGTCAACCCACTAGGCGATGAAGCGTTGGAACTTCTTCAAGACATGTTGGGGACCTTGGACGCCTGGGGTGGCGCGGGTCGGTGCGTTGCCTTGCATGATGAGGAAGAGGGCTGAGACGTGTCTGTGCGCGATGATGAGGCAGGCTCGGAATCGGTGAGTGACATTGTGGTTTCCGAACCGCGGCTGGATAGCGACGCCGACCCAACGACAGTTCGGACGGAAAGGTTTGCTGCTATCGACTGCGGGACGAACTCGATTCGTCTGCTCATCATCGAGAAGCGCAGCGATTCCGTGGAGGTCATGCCGCTGGTGCGTGAGCTCAGACTGGTACGCCTCGGGGAGGGCGTGGACAAAACCCGCGAATTCTCTTCGGCCGCTCTGACACGGACCTTCGCCGCGATTGATGAGTACGCAGACATCATCCATCACTTCGACGTCAGGTTCGTGAAGTTCGTCGCAACATCGGCCACTCGGGATGTGAGTAACCGGGATGAGTTCGCCGCCGGAATCCGTGAGCGCCTTGGGGTCGACCTGACCGTCATAGACGGCGCGCAGGAGGCCGAGTTGTCGTTCAGCGGTGCTGTCGCGTATGTGCGCAGTGAGCATCCTGGTCCATACCTGGTCATCGACATTGGTGGTGGCTCCACTGAGTTCGTCATGGGCAGCGCGGCTGTCGAGTACTCCAAGAGCGTGGACATCGGATGCGTACGAATGGCCGAGCGTCACCTGCACACAGACCCTCCGACGAGCGTGGCCATTGCGACTGCACAGGCGGACATCGATGCAGCAATCGCCACCGCGCTTCACACGGTGCCCGCGCCACGGGCACTGACCTTGGTGGGGGTGGCTGGCACAGTGACAACAGTCGCCGCCATCGCACTCGGGTTGGACAGCTACGAGTCCGACAAGGTCGACGGATCAGTTATCACCGCCGAGCAGGTTGCTGAAGTCTCGCAGCGGCTGTTGTCTATGTCTCGTGAAGACCGTTTAGCACTGCCGGGGGTGGAACCAGGTCGCGCGGATGTCATCGGTGCGGGTTCTCTCATCTTGCGCCGCATCATGGACCTGACAGGAGCGGACCACCTGGTGGTCAGTGAGCACGACATTCTCGACGCCACCGCGTGGACGCTGGCAGAAGAAGTGGACTGGTAGGTCGGTATCTGCTGATGGTCGGCCGCTTTGTGACAAAGCGTTTGGGTGGGACTCTTGCCGGGGGCGAATCGGCGTGTATGAGTCAG
>CAYFKX010000008.1:0-13023 GCA_964343545.1 uncultured Bifidobacteriaceae bacterium
CTCGTGGGGTCCCAGCGTCGGCGACCGTTTCTACGACCACTGTCATCTGGGGAGCGGTTCGCAATTCCAGCGCCCCGAAGGTGACCGGAGTCGCGAAGGTGGGAGCCAAGTTGACGGCAACGTCTGGCCAATGGATAGGGCGAACCCCTGTGACCTATAGCTACGTGTGGTACGCATGCACCGCCCGCAGCGCTGCAGCGGTCAAAGCCCCACGCGGTTGCTCGGTGATCAAGGGAGCCATCGCCGCTAGTTTCAAGCCAACCAAGAGCCAACGGGGCAAGTTCATCGGCGTTCTAGTCCGTGCAAAGAACATAGCGACTCCCGCCGGAGTCGCGCACTTCTCGGGGACAACAGCGAAGAAGGTGTTGTGATGCGAATGAGGCTTGCATCTGCGTTCACAAGGATTTCGCAGGCATCGCGGTTTGCATTTGCCGTGGCTGCAGCCTTTGTGGCGGCGCTGGCAGTGGCTCCCGCCCAACCGGCGGTGACGGCAACAATGCCGTCACTTCGCTTGGTGGATCCCGTTTTGACGTCGGAGAATTCCTACGACTTCACCTTCGATGCGGTCAACAACGGCTGGATTCAGTCCTTCACCCCGGGGCTGAAGGTCAAGTTCTTTTACCGCAACGTCGGCAGCACTTTCAGCCTGACTTTTGAGGCCAAGGACAGCGCTGGGCAGTTGTGGGCAGACAAGCCTGTGTATCTCATCGTGAACAAGATGTGGTCGTGCTCGGAGGCGACGTTCACCTCCCCGGTGGAGATTCTGTTCGACCCCCAGGGCCATCACGACAGCCACATCATCCAACGCGACTGGTGCGGTGACAACGGCAACGGAACCAGCCCACAGGCCGGGGAAAGTGCAGTGCCGGGCGTGACAGATGCACAGGGTCGAGTGACATTCACGTTGACAAACACCAATCCGCCGTCCATGGCCGAGCCGGCGCCGCTGGCATTGAATGTCCTGAACTCCTATAGCGGACGCTGTTACGAGGATAAGGGCTGCTTACTCACCGTAGTTGCTGCGAGTTTCGCGCAGCGGCCAGGAGTCTTGGCGCCTGCCGCCACTGCTCCTGCTGATAAGTCCGAAGACAAGGACCTGCTGTGGATTCACTTTGTGAACAACAGCATCTCAGCGGAAGTCGCAGAGCTCACCAAGGAGTTGGCTGACAAGTCCACCACTCTGCGCTTTCGAGTCACGAATCTGAGCAAGGCGGGACAGTCAGGCACCACAGTGACCTTCACCCAATCCTCAGGTCCAGACGCGTCCTACATCACAGACGCAGCCAACTTGGCCAACCCCGACGGCACAGTCACCGCCACCACGGACGCAGATGGCTGGGCTTCGGTCGTTCTGCACGCCGACCCAACGATGGCTGGCAACCAGGTGGTCAGCGCCAAAATCGACGGGACACCGTCGACAACGCGCGCGACGTTGACGTGGGTGCAGAAAATCGTGCCGCCGGTGGTCAAACCTGCGATGACTCGAGCCTCAAGTGTGAGTGGCACGGCCAAAGTCGGCAAGCAGTTGAAGGCGGCGGTTGGTACGTGGACTGGCTCACCTACATACTCCTACGCCTGGGCTGCCTGCACGAAGTCCGGCAAGTCGACCACAACATTGCCCAAAGACTGCGCGCTCATCAAGTCAGCGACCAAGTCCACGTTGACGTTGGCCAAGGCACAGTCCGGCAAGTACATCCGGGTGCGCGTGGCTGCCAAGAACAGCGCCGGCACGGTGTACTCCGTCAGTGCTTCGACAGCCAAGGTGGGATGACGTGCGTCGGGTAGTTCTCTCATCCTGCCTTGCGGCGGGTGTGGTCGCGGCGGTTCTTGCCCCGAGTTCACGCGTGGTCGCGACTGAGCGCGTGTCTGCGCCGCCTGCGGCCGCTGCCAAACTGAAGTTGCTCTGGTCTGAGGAGTTCAACAACAAGCGCGGGCTGCCACCGACGGTGCACATCACTGGCCTTCGTGACAGCAGCAAATTCAACTGGAACACCGAAGTGACGAGCAGGCCTAATAATCGAGAGCGCCAGTACTACACCGACGGTGTCGTGCAATTCAACCGTAACGGCACCATTGCGCACTGGGCGATCGAGTTGGACGGCAAAGGAAACCTCGTCATCAATGCCATGCGCCCGCAGCGCGCAGTCAAAGGCAAGCACCGCGGCACAATCCCGCCAGACACGTGCTACTACGGCCCATGCGAATTCCTCAGCGGGCGCATCAACACCAAAGACCGACTGAGTTTCCTCTACGGACAGATTCAGGCACGCATGCGAATCCCGGAGGGAGCAGGGACATGGCCAGCGTTCTGGATGCTCGGGTCCAACATCGACGACGTCAATTGGCCGTCATGCGGTGAACTCGACATTATGGAAGCAGCTGGGACGCCCGAGCGCGCCGGATCTATCTTCGGCTCGCTGCACTCCTTCCCAGATGATGGGTTCGGTTTGACCAGCAGTGAGTACCCCGATGACCTCTACTCGAAGTACCACATCTTTGGTGTCCGCTGGGTCAAGGACCGCATCGACTGGATGCTGGATGGCAAGGTCTTCTTCAGCATAACCCGGCGTGAGGCAACGGCGAACTACAACGCCGTCTGGAGCGAACTCTTGGGCGAGACCCTCAATCGTGAGTGGCCGTTCAACAAGAAGATGTTCCTCATTCTCAACCTCGCGATGGGTGGGACCCTCGGTGGCGACGGCGACAATGACTTCGCTGCACCCGAGGGGGCCACGGGGGGACAGTTTGCAATCGACTGGATCCGCTACTACTCAGTGAACGGGCAAGGCACGCTCATCCGCGAGTGAGCGGACAACCACGACAGGAGAGACCCGCATGGCGACCGTCACCTTTGAGAAGGCGACTCGGATCTACCCAGGCTCCACCGTTCCCGCGGTGAATGAGCTGGACCTACACGTCGAAGATGGCGAGTTCCTCGTCTTCGTTGGACCGTCCGGCTGCGGGAAAACCACTTCTTTGCGGATGTTGGCCGGTCTAGAAGACATCGACAATGGGTCGATTTGGATTGGCGACCGCGACATCACCTACGTCGCGCCAAAGGACCGAGACATCGCGATGGTGTTCCAGAACTACGCCCTGTATCCGCATATGACGGTTGCCGAGAACATGGGATTTGCTCTGAAGATTGCGGGTGCGAGCAAGAGTGAGATTCTCGAGCGCGTGACGGACGCTGCAAAGATCTTGGACCTTGAGCCCTACCTCGAGCGCAAACCGAAGGCGTTGTCGGGCGGACAGCGTCAACGAGTGGCGATGGGTCGTGCCATCGTGCGTAATCCCAAGGTGTTCCTCATGGATGAGCCGCTGTCCAACCTCGACGCGAAGTTGCGAGTTCAGACCCGAACTCAGATCGCATCCCTGCAACGACGGCTCGGGGTCACCACGGTCTACGTCACCCATGATCAGACCGAGGCGATGACGATGGGCGACCGCGTCGTGGTCATGAAGGACGGATTCCTGCAGCAGGCAGACAGTCCGCAGAACCTCTACAAGAATCCGGCGAACGCGTTTGTGGCCGGGTTCATCGGCTCGCCGGCGATGAACTTGGTCGATGTGCCGCTGGCCGCAGAGGGAGCCATGTTTGGCGGGCTGCACATACCGCTGTCCCGCGACATCATCGCGGCCGCCGCTGCAGAAGGCGCCAACACGGTGACGCTCGGTATTCGACCAGAAGATCTCAAAATCGGCGACGAGGGGTTCGACCTGCCTATCAACCTGGTCGAGATGCTCGGATCGGACTCTTTCATCTACGGCGATGTGCCGAGCGCATCTGGCACACCGGTGCAGATCACCGTGCGCGTGGATGCACATGCGACACCAGAACGTGGCAGCACAGTGCGCCTAGCGCCGCGGACTGAGAGCGTCTTCGCGTTCAGTAGTGTCACAGGAAACCGCTACCACTGAGAGCAGACGTCAACCATCGCGTAGCCGACTTCAGTTGAGCTCTAGAACCGAGAGCGGATTTCCCATAGGTCGGGAAAGACAGGCCGTCCGAGTGTGGTGACGAGATAGTCAACGCCAGTCGAGCCACCGGTTCCGGCTTTGTGGCCGATGGTGCGCTCTACCATCTTCACGTGGCGGTACCGCCACTCCTGCATCCCCTCATCAATGTCCACCAGCCGCTCACACACCAAGGCGGTCTCGGCATCGGTGCGGTGTGCCTGCAGCAGCACCTGCTGCACCCGGGCGTCGGGAATGTAGCTCTGCGCAACGTCGCGGGTACGGACATCGTCAGGTACCGAGTAACCCTTCACACATAAGTACGCAATCACGCTGTCCCACATCGACGGCGCGGACATGGCAGCTTCAACCGCGGCACGATCACTGCTGCCCGGCGGCAGGTGACTCGCAAGTCGGGAGTCACGGCGACCGAGTAACGCTTCGAGTGCACGAAACTGCACTGACTGAAAGCCACTCGCGGACTCCAAGCGGTCGCGGAATGACATGAACTGCAGTGGAGTCATGGTCTCGAGGATGTCGATCTGAGCAACGCAGATCTTGATGATCGTCCGGATTCGTCCGAGCAGACTCAAGGCTTCGTAAGTTTTTCCGGCTGCCAGCGCGCTCTGTGCGGCGGTGAACTCGTGCAGCAACTGCTTGAACCACAACTCATAGCTCTGGTGAATGACGATGAAAAGCAACTCGTCATGCTCAGGGCCCTCGGACACGGGCTGCTGCAGTTCAAGTAGTTCAGGAATACGCAGGTATGACTGGTACGTGAGTGCGGGCCTGAAGTCAGCGTCGCTCATGTGACTCTGCCCGAGGTGGTAGCCACATCCTGATAGCAGTGGCTGGCTACACAGTCGCGGAGCCTTCGCAGTCCCTCGACGACTTCAGCGTAAGACGTGGTCAACGGTGATGCCGCGACTCTGATGGAATCGGGGACCCGGTAGTCGGTGATCACTTGGTGCTGGATGCGAAGAGCGTTGCAGATGAGCGCAGCATCGGGGTGGCCAAGGCGGATGTGTCCACCGCGGTGCCTTGCGTCCTTCGGGGTGAGCACGGTGAAGCCCAGGGGTGCCAGCCAGTCCGCGGCGACTTTGATGATGAGGTCTGTCGCTTCAGCAGCCTTGCTGGCAATGGCATCAATCCCTGCGTTGGCGATGACCTCCAGGCTGGCGTTGATGCAGCGAAGCCCGATGAGCGAAGGACTCGCAATTTGAAATCCGCGGATGCCTTCCGCGCGTTCGAACTGCGCCCCCATAGCGAACTGGTCGGCTTGGGCGAACCAGCCATGAATCGGCACCTGCAACTGCTCCTGCATCGCAGAACTGACAAAGAGCCAGGCCGGAGAGCCAGGCCCGGAGTTCAGGTACTTGTAGGTGCAGCCCACGGCAAGGTCGACGCCGTTGCGGTCAAAGTCCAAGGGAACGGCTCCGACGGCGTGGCTGGCATCCCAGACCAACAGCGCGCCGCAGTCACGCACCAGATCGGTCAGAGCCGCAACGTCATTGCGCGCACCCGAGCGGTACTGCACTACCTGAAGTGAGACGAGTGCGACATCAGAGCTCAGCAGCGGACGGAGTTGCTCCGCGGTGACTCGTTCACATTCGTTGGCATCGGACTCATTGTCAATCAGGACCAAGTGGAGGTCCAGTGACTCCGCGAGTCCTTGCAGGATGTAGCGGTCCGTCGGAAAGTTCGCGGCATCCGTGATGATTGTGCGCCGTCCGGGGCGGGCGGCAATGGCCGCGGCGCAGAGTTGGTAGAAGTTCACCGACGTCGTGTCGCAGGCGAGCACCTGACCTGGCTTAGCACCGAGGACACTTGCTCCGAGCAGGTCACCTGTTCGCTGGGCTTCATCGACCCAGTGCTGCCAACCTTGCACGGTCTCGTTGCCCCATTCGGACAGCAACGAGTTCACCGCGGTGACTGTTGCCTTGGGCAGACGTCCGAGAGAGTTGCCGTCTAGGTAGCACTCGGTCGAGTCAGCAATCACGAACTGCGCTCGAAACCCTGCGAGCGGGTCGCGCGCGTCTAGTTGCTCGGCGAGCGCCGCGTAGTCAGTGGTCACCAGATGCGCACGCGCTCCGCAGGCTCCATCCACAACACGTCGCCCTCGGCGACGTCGAATGCGTCGTAGAACGCCTGCACATTGCGCACGATTGCGTTGCAACGGAACTCGTTGGGGGAGTGCGGGTCGATGGCAAGACGTTGCAAGGCCGCCTCCGGACGGATCTTGCTGCGCCACACCTGGGCCCAGCCAAGGAAGAACCGCTGGTCGGCCGTGAGTCCATCGATGACCGGTCCTTCTTTGCCGTTCAAAGCGAGCTTGTAGGCCACATACGCAATGGACAACCCGCCGAGGTCGCCGATGTTCTCCCCGAGCGTGAACGCGCCATTGACCTTGTGCCCAGGCGCCTCGGCCGGCTCGAGTGCGTTGTACTGCTCGATAAGCATCGCGGTGCGCTTCTCGAACTCTGTGCGGTCCTCGGCGGTCCACCAGTCGCTCAAGCGACCGTCGCCGTCGTAGCGCGAACCTTGGTCGTCGAAGCCGTGGCCAATTTCGTGCCCGATGACCGCACCGATGCCGCCGTAGTTGACGGCATCATCGGCATCCACATTGAAGAAAGGCGGTTGCAGGATGGCCGCAGGGAAGACAATCTCGTTCAGGCCTGGGTTGTAGTAGGCGTTCACTGTCTGTGGCGTCATGAACCACTCGCTGCGGTCCACTGGCTTACCGATTTTGCCGAATTCGCGCGCGGCAGTGAAAGTGGCGGCACGTCGGACGTTGCCAATCAGGTCGGTCGCGTCGATGCTCAGCGTTGAGTAATCACGCCATTTGTCCGGGTAGCCAATCTTCGGGGTGAACTTGGACAACTTGTCTAGCGCGCGCTGCTTCGTTGCTTCGCTCATCCAATCCAGGGTGCGAATCTGCTGGTCGTATGCCCGCACCAAGTTGGCGACGAGTTCCTGCATTCGGGCTTTTGCAGCAGGCGGGAAGTGTTGAGCGACGTAGATCTCGCCCGCAGCCTCGCCAAGCACGCCCTCGACCAGACCGACACCGCGCTTCCATCGATCCCGCAGTTGTTGCGCGCCAGTGAGGGTGCGGCCGTAGAAGTCGAAGTTCTCGTCGACGAATGCGCTACTGAGATAAGGACTCGCTGACTGAACGATGTTCCAAGTCAGCCAATCGCGCAACGCCTCAATCGGAGTTTGTGCCAGCACCTCTGGAATGGCAGCGAAGAAGTCTGGTTCGCGGACGACCAGGGTGCTTAGGGCCTCGGGGCGGATGCCGCTTGCCGCAAGCCAGGCATCCGCATTGAGCGTGCCGAGCATGTCGGCGAACTGAGCCCAACTGCGCTTGTTGAACGTAAGAAGTGCGTCGCGGTCGCGGACTTGGTCCCAGTGGTGCGCTGCCAGTGAGGTCTCGAAGTCCATGATTCTGCGGGCGGCGCCGCTGGCATCCGCGTAGTCAACAAGCGTCAGCATGCGCTCGATATGCGCGATGTACTGCTCGCGAATCTGCGCGTATGTGTCTTCGCGGTAGTAGCTCTCGTCAGGAAGACCCAGCCCCGATTGGTAGAAGTACGCCAAGTACTCCTGCGGGTTGTCCTTGTCGGTCGTCACCCACGAGTCGAAGAGACCACTGACCCCAGCGCGCTCAAGTTGACCCAACACCGTCGTGAAAGACGCCAGATCATTGACTGAGGCAGCCAGTTGCACATCTGCTGCAATCGGGCTCCACCCCAATGCCTCAACCTGGTCTGCATCCATGAAACTGGCGTAGAGGTCGCCAATCTTGCGCTCGTTGCTGCCTGCGGGGGCATCGCCAGCCGCTGCCGCTTCGACAATCTCACGGATGGCAATCTCCGAGTTGTCGCGTAGCGCGTAAAAAGCGCCATCGACCGCACGATCTGCGGGAATCTCGGTGTTCTCGATCCAAGCCCCATTGAGATGGCGGTAGAGGTCGTCTTGTGGCCGGACGGTGCTCGAGACGTGGGTGAGGTCGATGCCGCTGTTCATGATGCTCCTCGCAGGATCTGCATTCAACGTTGGTAGGTGCCCAAACTACCGCCGACTGCGGGCCTGAAGCCACGGGCGTAGAGTCGACTCTCGTGGGATTGGCGATACCGGAAGGGATGCGAACCACATTCCGCTCACTCGGGCACCGCAACTACCGCCTTTTCTGGGCAGGTTCTCTGGTGTCCAACACGGGCACCTGGGTGCAGCGCATCGCACAGGACTGGTTGGTCCTGGACCTCACAGATTCATCAGCCACCGCTCTGGGATTAGTGAGCGCACTTCAGTTCGGCCCGTCGCTGGTACTGAGCGTGCTCGGCGGGGCAGTCGCCGACCGGATTGACCGTCGCAAGATTCTTGTCGCCACCAACCTCATCGGTGGGCTGCTCAGCGCCGTTCTCGGTTGGCTGGTCATCAGCGACCGAGTGCAGTTGTGGCACGTGCTGGCGGCTAGCGGCGTAGCCGGCTGCATCTGGGCATTCGATGTGCCGTCGAGACAGTCATTCGTGAGCGAACTCGTCGGACGGGACTACTTGCAGAATGCGGTGGCGCTGAATGCCACGAGTTTCAACCTCGGTCGACTGATCGGACCAGCGGTGTCTGGTCTGCTCATCACCGCGTACGGCACCGGTCCGTCATTTATCGTCAACTCAGTGTCATTCCTGTTCGTCATTACGTCCTTGACACTCATCGACCCGAAGCGCTTGCATCGACCCGAGCACGAGCCGAATCCCGATGAGCGCCTGTGGCCTCGAACCAAAGCCGGGTTCGCATACGTCAGGACCCAGCGAGAGTTGCGCGGTCTGTTCGTCATGGTTGCGGTCATGGGCACTTTAGGCATGAACTTCCCGTTGTGGATGGCACTGATGTCTCGCTTGGAGTTTGGTCTGAACGCTGACTCCTTCGGTTTCCTCGGCACGGCCATGGCCGTCGGGTCGGTCACTGGTGGCATCCTCGCGGCGCGACGTAAGCGCACTCCAAGTCTGGGGTTTGTCGTGTTTCTGGCGCTGCTGTTTGCGGGAGTGCTCTTCATTTCCGCATTTGCCCCGAACTACGCGCTCTACGCAGCAGTGCTGCCGTTGTGCGGGGTGGCGAACCTGAGCGTGATGACGACCTCCAACGCCACCATGCAGTTGACGGCAGACCCAGCGATGCGTGGGCGGGTGGCCGGCATCTACTTCATGGTGTTCACGGGAGGCACACCGTTGGGCGCGCCACTGATGGGATTCATCGCGGAGCAACTTGGGACTCGAGTGTCCATCGGGTTTGGGGCTGTGAGCGTGTGTGTCACGGCGCTTGCACTCAAGCGTTGGCTGGGCTCATCGGGCCAGGCATCGGGGCGGATGCCGCTGCCGAGTACGTCCTAGCCTTACACCTGTGAACGTCGACGAGCGCTTTGCTGCGCGCGGGATGGCAGATCAGGACCTGGAGTTTCCCACGTGGCGTAAGGCACTGGGCGCGCTGCCGGGTCTGCTGTTGTGCGGCGGGTTCTTGCGTGCTTCTTGGGCAGGAGATCTCAGCCGCGCAGGCTTCGACCTGTGGCTTGCCTACGCCGCGGTGGCACTCGGTGTGTTTATCTTCCCCAGATCGATGCGCTTCGCGGTGACCGCGATGGCGTGCGTTGCGCCAGCCGCTGTCGCCATCAGCGCTGTGCGCCATCCATGGTCGGCGGCTGCACTGGCGGCCGGCGTCGGGTTGAGCTGTTGGCTTGTTCGTGCCTTGATTCCAATCTTTCGGCCGGAGCCGTTTGCGCCTAAGTGGCCGACTCAATGACGCTGGCCTGGTCGATGCGTTGCGTTCGTCACATGGGCAGCAGCCACGCAGTTCGGTATTTGGTTTCGGCTTGCCTAGGCTGAGACCATCCGCTCGGTGCAGGTCGGAAGGCTCAGTGGCCGAGGACTGCATGAACAACTGAAGGGGAGTCCGCATGCCTGTGCTACCGACATCGTTGGTCGCGGGCAGTGAACGCGCCCGCGAGTTCCGCGCGAGGCACGAGGAACTACTGACCGAGCTACGTTCTCGCATCGAGAGGGCATCGGTAGGCGGCCCACAGTCAGCTCGTGACAAGCATGTTGCGCGGGGCAAGTTGTTAACCCGGGAACGAGTGGATGCGTTGCTGGACCCAGGATCTGCCTTCCTTGAGCTCGCGCCGCTGGCAGCCGAAGAGATGTACGACGGTCAAGCCCCATGTGCTGGAGTCGTCGCAGGCATTGGTCTGGTCGCCGGCAAGCCGGTGATGGTTGTAGCCAACGATGCGACGGTCAAAGGTGGCACCTACTTCCCCATGACAGTGAAGAAGCACCTGCGCGCGCAGGAGGCCGCACGCGCGGACCGCCTACCCTGCGTTTATCTCGTCGACTCAGGCGGCGCTCACCTGCCGAGCCAGGATGAGGTCTTTCCAGATCGCGACCACTTTGGTCGGATCTTCTACAACCAGGCGGTGATGTCCAGCGAGGGCATCCCGCAACTTGCTGCGGTACTCGGTTCCTGCACGGCCGGCGGCGCATACGTGCCGGCCATGAGTGATCAGGCAGTCATCGTCCGCAACCAGGGGACCATCTTCTTGGGCGGTCCGCCACTGGTGAAAGCCGCAACAGGTGAAGTGGTCACCGCGGAGGAGCTCGGCGGCGGTGATGTGCATGCGCGCATCTCTGGCGTGACCGATCACCTCGCGGCCGATGACGCGGAAGCGTTGACGATGCTGCGGGACATCGTCGCCTCGCTGCCGCAGCGACCAGCGCCGCAGTGGTCCGTGCAGGACTCAGCGGAACCGGAGTACGACATTGACGAGCTGCTCGACGTCGTGCCCACGGATCTGCGAACTTCCTATGACGTGCGCGAAGTTATCGCGCGCATCGTGGACGGCAGTGAGTTCTTGGAGTTCAAGGCTGAGTGGGGTGAGACTCTGGTCACTGGCTGGGCGCATATCCACGGCCACCCAGTCGGCATCATTGCGAACAACGGGGTGCTCTTCAGTGAGTCCGCGCAGAAGGGTGCTCACTTCATCCAGCTCTGCGACAAGCGCGCAATTCCTCTGGTTTTCTTGCAGAACATTTCCGGTTTCATGGTGGGGCGGGACTACGAGGCTGGCGGTATTGCCAAACACGGGGCGAAGATGGTGACAGCGGTAGCCACTGCGCGTGTGCCGAAGTTCACTGTCGTCATCGGCGGTTCGTTCGGTGCGGGGAACTACTCCATGTGCGGGCGCGCGTACTCGCCACGATTCCTTTGGATGTGGCCGAATGCGCGCATCAGCGTGATGGGAGCTGAGCAGGCAGCCTCAGTGCTGGCAACTGTGCGACGCGATCAGGTTGAGGCGGCGGGGGGCAGTTGGAAGGACGATGAGGAAGACGCGTTCAAGGAGCCGATTCGAGAGCAATACGAACAGCAGGGTTCGCCTTGGTATTCGACAGCCCGTCTGTGGGACGACGGGGTAATCGACCCACGGGACACCCGGCGAGTCTTGGGTATCGCGCTGGATGTCGCATCGACCACTCCCATGGACGATGTGCGTCCAGGCATCTTCCGGATGTGACTGTGTTCACCAGAGTGCTCGTGGCGAACCGCGGAGAGATCGCGGTCCGCATCATCCGCACACTGCGTGAGATGGGTATCGAGTCTGTCGCAGTGCACAGCCGTCGGGATGCGCGCAGTGCGCATGTGGAGTGCGCCGACGCCGCCGCGCTGCTGCCGGACACCGATGCAACCGGTGGTTACCTTGACATCGCTGCGGTCGTGGCCGCAGCCGTCCGACACGGCTGTGATGCGCTGCACCCTGGCTACGGCTTCCTCTCAGAGAATCCTGGCTTGGTCGAAGCCTGTGCGGCAGCCAACGTGGTGTTTATCGGCCCTAGCGCGCAGAGCATGCGCGCGCTCGGCGATAAGGACCAGGCTCGTCGCGCGGCAGTTCAGGCTGGCGTACCAGTGGTCCCGGGCGTGGCAGACATTCAGGCCGCGGCGACGATGCCCACCCCCGTCCTCATCAAGCCAGTCGCCGGCGGTGGCGGCAAAGGAATGCACGTGGTCAACGACATCGCCGACCTCGTTGAGCTCGCGCAGCGCGCTGAGCGAGAAGCACTTGCCGCCTTTGGAGATGGTCGACTCATTTTCGAGCGTTACTTGCCACGCGCGCGCCATATCGAAGTGCAGGTGGCCGCGCTGGCCGACGGCCGCGTCCTGGCACTCGGAGACCGTGAATGCACCCTGCAGCGGCGGCATCAAAAAGTGGTTGAGGAAGCACCCGCGCCTGAGATTTCCGATGAAGTTCGCCGCCAAATTCACGCCGCAGCCGCTGCCGTCATTGAGCATGTGGGCTATCGCAACCTGGCAACGGTTGAATTCGTCATGTCATGTGACGACTCGACAGAGTTCTACTTCCTCGAAGTGAACACCCGTCTGCAGGTAGAGCACCCGGTCACCGAAGCGGTGACGGGGCTGGACCTCGTTGAACTGCAGCTTCGCATCGCCGCCGGCGCGATCGGTGACGAAGGGGACGTTCCTGCGGTATCTCAGGCCGCCCAACTCATTTCAGGCGGTGTGACGCCGCCGAGTCGCGGTCACGCGATTGAAGCGCGCATCTACGCCGAGGACCCGTCACGTGGGTTCTTGCCTTCGGGTGGTCGCCTCATCCGGTGGCGCATGCCATCGGGTGACGGAATTCGAGTTGATTCGGGGGCGCGTGAAGGCGATGTGATCGGCAGCGGCTACGACCCGATGATTGCCAAGGTCATCGTCAGCGGGGAGAGTCGAGCCAACGCACTTCGAGTACTAGATACCGCACTGGCCGATACCGTGGTTCTCGGACTTTCGACGAATACCGGCTTCCTGCGCGAGCTCATCGCTCGCCCCGAGGTGCAATCAGCGCGAATGGACACACGCTTGATTGACCGCATCACTGCCGAAGACACTGCAACTGTCCAACCGATGGAACTGCCAGACCACGTGCAGATTGCCTGGGCGCTGACGGTGGTCGCAGATTCCGACCTCTCGTCGGCATCAGCATGGGCAGGGGGTTGGCGGCACAGCCTTCCGTCGACGATCTGG
>CAYFKX010000009.1:0-12933 GCA_964343545.1 uncultured Bifidobacteriaceae bacterium
TTGGGGATGCCCACTTCGTAGGCATCTGGGTACATCAGGCACCAGCGCACCGAGCAGGCGTCCCAGTCCTTGACGACCGCGTTGACCTCGCCACCGACGTACTGCACTGGCTTCTTCACCGACGGCAGCAGTCGCTCGAGTCGATCGAAGACGCTGCTGCCATCGCGAAAGTACGAGGTGCGCTCGAAGGTAGCGGTCATGGCGGCGGATTCTAGCGGCGGCGGGGCAGCGAGTATTGCGGTGAATTCGGGCGACTGATGCTGCACTCGTCTGGCGCTGTCGCGTAATGTGGAACTACGCGCGCAGGACGCTGGCTCTGGTGGCCATATGGATGTTGACCAAGAGGCCGATGCCCAACCAGCAGGCGAACATCGAAGAGCCACCGTAGGACATGAAAGGCAACGGCACACCAGTAATTGGCATGATGCCGAGGTTCATTCCGATGTTCTCAAAAGCCTGGAATGCGAACCAACACACGACGCCGACCGCGACCAGCCGACCAAACAAGTCCGTGGCCTGATAAGCGATAACGACGCCACGCCACACGATGACGCTCAGCAGTGCCACGATGAGCAGCGAGCCGACTAAGCCCAGCTCCTCCCCCGCCACCGAGATGATGGAGTCGGTGTAGTTGTAGGACACAAAACGGCCCTGGGTCTGCTGGCCGTGAAACAGCCCCTGGCCGGTGATGCCACCGGCGCCGACGGCGATACGCGACTGGATTTGTTGGAAACAAATGTCACGCACTCCAGCTTGCGGGTTCACAAAGCACGTGATGCGAGCGAGTTGATACTCCTTCAGCGGCGACAGCGGCGACACCGCGAGCGTGCAGGCGGCAACGATTGCCCCGAGGATCCCGAGCACCCATCGCCGCGGCGCACCGGCGACGGCCACCACGCTCACTGCACTGACGCAGATGACGATGACGGTCCCAAGGTCTGGCTCAAGCAAGATGAGTAAGGCGGGGAATCCGACGCTAGCCAGCGCGGTCACGATTTCGCGATTGGTTGGCTGACTCTCAGTGTCCCCTGTGTGACCTTTGTCTGCGAGCAGGAAGGCCAGTGCGGTGACCAGTGCGACTTTGGTGAACTCCGAGGGCTGCACACTGAAACCGCCACCCAAAGAAATCCAGTTTTGCGCACCGTTCACCGTCGTACCCAGCGGCGACAGCACCACGATCAGCCCCAGAATTGAGAAGCCATAAATCACGGGGGTGTACGCGCGTAGCATCCGATGGTCGAAACGAGACAACACGAAACCCAGACTGACTCCGATGACGATGTTGAGCACTTGCTTCCAGAAGTAGGTCGCGGAGTTCATTCCTTGTTCAATGAACGACTGCCGCGTTGCACTCCAGACCAGAAACGCACCCAGCACTGACAGCACAAACGCACTGGTGATGAGGACCCAGTCCATATCCACCATCGCACGGCCGCGACTACGACGCGCGGTGTACAGCGAGGAGATCATCGTGTGCCCGCAAATCTGCCCAACCAGCGAGCGGCGAACATTGCAGCGGCTAGCAAAGGCAACGCGGCGGCTGAAGGTGTTGGGCTCGGCGATGCAGTTCCGCTGGACTTGGGAAGTACTGCGGTGCCGTTGCGACGGAACTTGGGCAACCCCTTGAGCGGTCGCCCACCGGACAGCACAGATCGGGCTAGGTCAGCTTCACCACCTTTGACTCCGAAGATGGCGTCGTAGACCCCGCGCACCGCGACTCCCGCGGAACTCGCGCCTGTCCCGCCTTGACTGATGACGGCCACCACGGCGTAGCGCGGCTGATTTGCCGGTGCGAATGACGCGAACCAGGATGTCTCTTGAAGGTTGTTGCCACCCATTTGGGCAGTGCCGGTTTTGCCGGCCACTGGGTACTGCCCCAGCGGGAAGTCGGCGAACTTCGCTGCTGCGGTGCCGCCGGTCACCACCATCCGCAGCCCTTTCTGGATTGTCTGAAGTTGCGCTTTCGTGAGTTTGAGCTTGCCCGTGCGTTTTGGCTTTACCAGGCTCTTCACTCGGCCATCGGGGCCAACAAACCCCTTGGCGATGTGTGGCTGCCAGAGCGTCCCGCCGTTGGCGATGGCGGCGTACGCGACTGCTACCTGCAGCGGCGTCACCAAGGTGTCACCTTGGCCGATTGCGAACAACGCGGCATCGCCGCCGCGGTATTGGTCACCGTCAACACAGTTCTCAGCCGCGATGGCCTTGAGATACGCCGCCCAAGACGGACGATCCTTGTACTCCGGGTACCCGTTCTTGCCACGACGGCACCAAATTGCTTTCATCGCCTCGTATTGCTCTTTGCGCTCGGAGCGTCCGATGACACGTCCACGTGACTCCGCAGCCATGTCGATGCCAGTAGCACGTCCGTAGTGAAAGTTCTTAGCCTCGTGATAGAGCACTTCCTTCGGTGTGCGCTTGGGTCGAAGGCCGCCATCCTTGAGCCACAGTGTATGTGCGATTCGGTAGTAGACGGTGTTGCAGGACATCTCAAGAGCCTCAGGCAGTGTGAGCGCATGCGCCGACTCGCCCTCGAAGTTCTTTAAGCGACGGTTTCCCACTTCATAACTTGACGGGCAGGGGATGCGGGTGTTCGCAGACCAGCCATTCTTTAGCGCCGCCGCAGTGGAGACGACTTTGAACGTCGAGCCAGGCGGCAGCAGGCCTTGAATTGGGCGGAACAGCAGTGGCGTGCCCTTCTTCGGATCGAGCAGCGCCTGGTACTGGTCGTTATCAATGCGACCGACCCAGATGTGCGGGTCGTAGGTGGGCCAAGAGGCAAGCGCAAGCACGCCGCCTGTGGTGACATCAAGCACCACCAGCGCGCCGGAGTCTGCTCGGTAGCCACGAGCGCGGGAGATCTTGATGGACGCCGCAAGTTTCTCTTCGGCCACGGCCTGTAGATGCGAATCGATATTGGTCACAAGGGTGTCGCCAGTACGCGGGGGCTTCACCTCGCGCGAGCCGACCACCTTGGAACGGCGGTCCACGATGAGTTCCGTCAGTCCAGGGACCCCGCGCAGTTGGCGGTCATAGCGGGACTCCAAACCCGCCCGCCCCACGAGGTCAGTTCGAAGCAACCAGCGTTGGTCCCTTGGAAGTTGGTCTTGCTGCTGTAGCTCGGCGTCACTCACTGGTTGCAGGTAGCCCAGCATGTGTGCAGCATTCATCCCGAACGGTTCTGGGTACGAACGCACGCCTTCGACTTGGGCGGTCACCCCCGGGAATTGCTCGGCGCGCTCGAGAACGGCTAGCGCGACTGACTGTGGCGCGTCTTTGACCAACGGCACCGGTTGGACTGCGGAGCCGTTCCAACACAAAGGCGGACGCGGCGCGCCCGGAGTGCCGCACGGCTTCATGCGGTCGCCCAACGCTGCCCCAGTCTGGCCGACTAAGCGACCCAGACGGATGAGAACAGACCGACCTTTGTCCTCCATCTTGGCGAACGCAGTGGGATCTGCTGTGATGACCAAACTTGATCTGTTGGACACCATGGGTCGGCCCACTTGGTCAACGATTTGCCCGCGCATCGCCGGATGGATGATGTCGCGCGTGCGGTTGTCACTGGCAATCTCGGAGTAGCGGTCAGCCTCGAAGGCTTGCAATTGCACAAACCTGCCTGCGAGCGCGGCCATCATGCTGAGGACAAATACACCGAACACAATCAGGCGGGTTGACGACAGCCCAGTCACACCGCTGCGGTTCATGCGTTCCCGCCCGCTCCGAGTTGCCACATCACAGGGTCAGCCTCACACACGCAGCCGTCGCGATGACCCTGCCGAGCCGCTACGCGCAGTGAGTGCGGTGACAGCGGGAAGCAACACCGGTGTCGCAAACGCTGCGATAACGACATCTCGCAGGACTGCGCCCATCGTGATGGTGAATGGCGGTGCGTCGCGGAACACGGCCATGAGCACGGATCGTCCGAGCGCCGTCAACGCGACTGCGCCAAGGAGCACGAGCAGTGTCGCGCCCAATGTCGCGGTGTCGACCGCAGTGGCACGGCTCCATGCGTACATGATTGCCGCGCACAACGTGCCCAAGAGCGCGTTCAACCCCATCGGTCCGAGCGCCGGTGGGGTGAGGTCCACGAGTAGCCCACCTACACAACCGACCGCCACGGCGGCGTTGAAGTCCAGTCGTTGAGCTAGCGCAATAATGACGAGAAAGACCAGGACTGCGGTGTGAGTGTCCAGGCCCAGAGCGGGGAGCAGCGATGACTGCACCACCGCAGCGGTGCCCAGCAACACCGCTACGACGAACCATCGGGCAGATGCCATAGTGCTCACCGCACTGCCGGGGTCGGCTGCGTGGTGGTGCTCGGGCTCGGCGTGGCCGTCACCGTGACGGTGACGGTGGGAGTCGGCCGTGGCGTGGGAACGAGGGCATCGCGGGGATTGGTCTGCGGTGCTCGCACGACCACTCCGACGACGTCGAGGGCCCCGAGGTCGACGAACGGATGGACTCGACCGCGCGGTAGTTCACCTGCAACGCCCGTCACGGCGGTGACCTCCCCTACAGGCACACCAGGAACATAGGGCTTGCCCTGTAGCGAACCGCGGGTCACGAGTATCTGTTTCTTCACGAGCGATCCGGCGCTCAGCATCTGCAAAGTCATGTCGGCACCGTGAGCCACACCAGTGGTAACCCCGACTCGACCCGTGCCAGCAGTTCGCACTCCCACATGTGAGTCAGGGTCGGTGATAAGTCGAACTGACGCTGTGTGGCGGGCGACAGTCACTGTGGTGCCCACAAGCCCCCGACCGGTGAGAACAGTCATTCCCGGCCAGAGGCCATCTGCGCGACCCGCGTCGATGGTCACCGCGGCCGAACTATCTTGGCCGCTGGGCCACGCGATGACCCTCGCCGCGATGACTCGGTACCCACCACGGCCGGCGAGGTCAAGCATGTCCTCGATTTGCTCAAGGCGGCGTGCGACATCAGCGGCCTTCTTGCCGTTCGCGCGAAGGCGGTCGTTCTGTGCAGTGAGGCGTTCATTGCGCTCACGCAGGTTCGACAGGTCAGAGATACCAGTGAAGAAGTCGTGGACTGGTCGCCCAACCGCAGCCGCAGTCTTTTGAAATGGAGTGAGGATTGTGTGACTGATGCTGCGCAGCGGACCTGCGGGGGCTTTGCTGTCAAGAAGCAGCAGCGTCACCGAAGTCAACACTAGGCACAGAAGCACTACCCGACCTTGGCGCGCCCTCTTCATGAACCTTCTCCGGTGGCGATGATGTCATCGATGGGCTTCAGGCACGAGCACTTGCTGGAGCACGTCGAACTCGTCGACGCAGCGGCCCGCGCCCTTGACCACACAGTCCAAGGGGTCTTCCGCAATCACGATAGGCATGCCAGTCTCGTGTCGCAAACGCTCGTCCAAGCCACGCAGCATCGCGCCACCGCCGGTGAGGACGATGCCTCGATCCATGATGTCGCCGCTGAGTTCTGGCGGAGTCAGGTCCAAGCACTCCTTGACCGCATTGACGATTTTGGCAACCGGCTCATCAATGGCCCGGCGCACTTCCTCACTGGTCAGCAGCACCGTGCGGGGCAAGCCTGTGATGAGGTCTCGGCCGCGAATTTCCATCTGTGGCTCATCGCGAAGTGGGAAAGCCGATCCGATGCGGATCTTCACGTCCTCAGCGCTTCGCTCGCCAAGCAGCAGCGAGTACTCACGCTTGACGAACGCGATGATGGCATTGTCGAGTTCATCGCCGCCAGTTCGAATACTGGTGGCGGTGACGATGCCGCCGAGAGAGATGACCGCAATTTCCGTCGTACCACCACCAATGTCGACGACCATGTTCCCCGTCGGCTCATGCACCGGCAACATCGCGCCGATTGCGGCCGCCATTGGTTCTTCGATGATGAAGACTTTACGGGCACCGGCCTCCTTGCCGGCGTCCACAACAGCACGGCGCTCGACCCCAGTGATCCCCGATGGCACGCAGATGACCAGTCGCGGCTGCGAGAAGAATCGACTGCGGTGCACTTTGCGAATGAAGTAGCGCAACATGCGCGCGGTCGTGTCGAAATCGGCGATGACGCCGTCCTTCAGCGGGCGAACTGCGACGATACTTCCCGGAGTTCGCCCGATCATGTCTTTGGCCTCTGAGCCGACCGCCATGATGCCGCCAGTCGACTGATTGATGGCGACAACCGACGGCTCGTTAAGCACAATTCCGCGACCACGCACGTAGACCAGCGTGTTTGCGGTCCCGAGGTCCATCGCCATGTCGCGGCCGATGAGTGAGGTCGACAGTGCCATTGACATTCCCTACTTCGCTGCACGCCAGAGGACGCACGGCAGATTTTGACCGTTAACGCGTCCGAGGATCCGCCAGACGCACGGTCATCCTAACTGTGTACGGGGACGCAGTCAGGGTCAGAGGTTAGGGAAGAACAGCGCAATCTCTCGAGCGGCGGACTCTGGGGAGTCCGACCCGTGAGCGACGTTGAAGTCCATGACCGCCGCAAAATCACCGCGGATGGTGCCCGGAGCGGCGTTAGCCGGGTTTGTGGCACCCATCATGGCGCGCCAGCCCGCGATGACCTCGGGACCTTCTACGACCGCGGCAACCAGCGGACCTGACGTAATGAAATCTACGAGGCCGTCGAAGAACGGCTTGCCCTCGTGTTCGCCATAGTGCGCCTTCGCGGTGGCAGCATCGAGGGTGCGTAGCTCGAGCGCGACGATTTTCCAGGTCCGCTGCTCGATGCGAGCCAGAATCTGGCCAACGAGACCGCGAGCGACGCCGTCGGGCTTGACGAGGACGAGGGTGCGCTGGGACACGCCGAACTCCTTCAGTGCGAGGGGGAAGTGTGCGCACACGATGCGCATCGGGTCAGATTCTACTGAGTACTCGAGTCAGCCGCGCGAGCCGCATTGAGCTGCTCGACTTTGGCCGAGAAATGCAAAGCGGCCCACCAGAGGGCGATGAAGACCGCTGCCAGGACGAACAGCCAAGGCACCATGAATCCCAGGGCCAGCGTCGCAGCTTGGACGAGCCAACCGAGCGCACGCCCCGCAGGCTTAGTCACGACACCGACTGCAAGGAAGCACAGCAGCGCGGTCGTCACAAATAACGTAGAAGCGAGAGCAGCCGGCGCTTCATTGACGGTGATTGCCACGGGAAGTGCAAGCAGAAGTACCACCGCCTGCAATGACAACATGGTTGACCCGAGCACCCGCATATGTGTCACACCTTCGTCTTTCCGAGCAGCATCCGTGCCTGCGCAGCCGTCACCACTGACCCGGTGACCACAATGCCAGCAGCGGCGCCAATCTGCTCGACCACTGCGTCCGCTCGCGCAACCGCACGTTCCAGAGCCGCCACCAAATCGGGAGCGGTTGCAATGGACTCCTGCTCAAAGTGCGAAGCCGCAGCCGCGACCAAGGACTCTGGCGCACTCGCCCGTGCCGATTCATTGCGAGTGATGATGACTTCGTCGAATGTGTCCGCGACAGCAGCGAACATGCCGGCCGCGTCTTTGTCGCCCAATGATGCGAAGACCCCAATCAGGTAGCCGAAGCTGAATGCCTCCGCTAGTCCGGCGGCGAGAGCGCGCATCCCGTGGGGGTTGTGCGCCGCATCCACAATGATGGTGGGGTCACGCCGAACGACCTCAAGGCGACCTGGCGACGTGACGGATGCGAAGCCTTCCCGTACCGCGTCGATGTCCAACCGGCCCCGCTCGCTGGTCACTCCCCCGCCGAGGAAGGCCTCGACTGCGGCCAGCGCCACCGCCGCGTTGTGCGCTTGGTGCGCACCGATGAGGGGAAGGAAAAGCTCGTCGTACTCACCGAACAGTCCTTGAATGGTGAGTTGTTGCCCTCCGACCGCGCCGAGTCGGTCGACAACGGCGAACTCCATCTGCTCGCGTACAGCCGGCACTGCCGCATCTGCGCATCCAGCCAGGAGCACTGTCGCAGCCTGCACTGGCTGCGCAGCGAGTACCGCAATGCCGCCGGGCTTGATGATGCCCGCCTTGTTGGCCGCAATTTCGGCGATGGTGTTGCCAAGAATGTGCACGTGGTCAAAGTCGATAGGAGTGACCACTGACACGGTTGCATCGATGACATTCGTGGCGTCGTTGGTGCCGCCGATGCCGACTTCGACGACCATGACATCAACCGGCGCATCTGCAAAGAGTGCGTAGGCCAGTGCGGTCATCGACTCAAAGAACGTCATGCGTGGTCCGCCCTCGGCCACGCTGGCCTCGTCAACCAGAGCCATCAAAGGGGCGATGTCGTCGTACGCATCGGCAAAGCGCTGCTCAGTGACGGGGGCGCCGTCCAATCGGATGCGTTCGGTGATGCTGTGCAGATGCGGACTGGTGAACACTCCGGTGCGCAAACCAAAGGCCCGCAGCAATGACTCGATCATTCTTACCGTGGAGGTTTTGCCATTCGTGCCCGAGACGTGGATGGCGGGGATGCTTCGCTGCGGCTGCCCGAGCAAATCCATGAGGTGCGCAACACGGCCGACACCAGGCCCGATGCGGTTCTCGGGCCAACGGCTCAACAATTCGCGCTGAATCTCGGTGAACCGTTCGGCGGTCATCTCATCCAGCACATCGTCAAGCATAGGCACCCTTCTAGACTCCCCGCCCATGAACAGCGGCCACACCACGCCTCGTCCCGCGCGCCTTCCGGCGTCGCCCAGCATCGACGGCATCGAGGCCCACTGGGGGCAGGTATGGCAGCAACAGGGCACCTACGCATTCGACCGCAGCGTGGATCGCGAGCACGTCTATTCCATTGACACTCCCCCTCCGACCGTCTCCGGTTCACTACACGTCGGGCACGTGTTCTCCTACACGCACACCGACTGCATCGCGCGCTACCAGCGCATGCGCGGCAAGACGGTGTTCTACCCGATGGGCTGGGACGACAACGGCCTGCCGACCGAGCGACGGGTGCAGAACTACTACGGCGTGCGCTGCGACCCTGCGCTGCCCTACGACCCGTCGTTCACACCGCCTGCCGAGCCAGGCAAAGAGCAGATCGCGATCTCGCGGCGCAACTTCGTTGAGTTGTGCGTTCAGTTGACGCTCGAAGATGAGAAAGCATTCGAAGACCTGTGGCGCCGATTGGGCGTCTCCGTGGACTGGTCCTACACGTATCAAACAATCGGCGATGACGCCCGCGCCGCTTCGCAGCGCGCGTTCTTGCGTAACCTCAAGAACGGGCAGGCCTACCAACGTGAGGCGCCGACCTTGTGGGATGTCACATTCCGCACGGCCGTCGCGCAGGCGGAGCTCGAGGACCGCGAGCGCCCCGGCGCCTACCACCGCATTCCATTCGCTCGCACCAGCGATGGCTCGCCCATCCACATCGAAACCACGCGGCCTGAGCTAATTCCGGCCGTTGTCGCGCTGGTGGCCCATCCGGATGACCCGCGCTACCAGCCGATGTTCGGCACCACTGTGAGCAGCCCCTTGTTTGGAGTCGAGGTTCCGGTCGTCGCGCATCACTTAGCCGACCCTGAAAAGGGCTCCGGCATCGCGATGATCTGCACATTCGGCGATGTCACTGACGTCATCTGGTGGCGGGAATTGGATCTGCCGACCAGACCCATCATTGGCTGGGACGGTCGCATCATCGACCAGCGCCCGGAATGGATGACGACGGACGAGGCGCAGCAGATGTACGCGCAGATTGTCGGCGCGACCACGCACACCGCGCGCGAGCGGATCGTCGAGGCGCTGAAATCCCATGACCTGCTCGACGGCGAACCACGACCAGTGACACACCATGTGAAGTTCTTCGAAAAGGGCGACAAGCCGCTGGAGATTGTCACCACCAGGCAGTGGTACATCACCAACGGAGGCCGCGATGAGAGCCTCCGTGGTCGACTGCTGGCCCGCGGCGCTGAACTGCAGTGGCACCCCGCGCACATGCAGGTGCGCTACGAAAACTGGGTGTCCGGGTTGGCTGGCGACTGGCTCATTTCGCGACAGCGGTTCTTTGGTGTGCCGATTCCGGTGTGGTACCGACTGGACAGCAACAGCGAGCCCATCTGGGACGAGGTCATCGTGCCCGCCGAGTCCGAGTTGCCGGTTGACCCGTCAAGTCAGGCACCGGCTGGCTTCGACGAATCGCAGCGTGGCGCCGCTGGCGGCTTCATCGGCGACCCGGATGTGATGGACACCTGGGCTACCTCGTCACTCACACCACAGATCGCTGGCGGCTGGGAGCGCGACCCGGACTTGTGGCAGCGCGTATGGCCGATGGACCTGCGTCCGCAGGCCCACGAAATCATCCGTACCTGGCTGTTCTCGACGGTGGTGCGCGCCCACCTTGAAAGTGACGAGCTGCCGTGGCGGCATGCGGCAATCAGCGGCTGGATCCTCGACCCGGACCGTAAGAAGATGAGCAAGTCCAAGGGCAATGTGGTGACGCCGATGGACTTGCTGGCTGAGCACGGCTCGGATGCCGTTCGCTATTGGGCCGCATCGGGCCGCCCTGGAACGGACACGGCCTTTGATGTTGGTCAGATGAAGATTGGTCGGCGCTTGGCCACGAAGGTGCTCAACGCCAGCAAGTTTGCTTTGGGCGTGTTCGGTGACGCGCCAGTCATGGTCGATGCCGCCGCAGTCACCGCTGCCGTTGACCGTGCATTGTGCGCCCAGCTCGCCACGCTCATCAACGATGCAACGGCGGCGTTCGAGGAGTACGACTACGCGCGCGCACTTGAGTTGACTGAGCGCTTCTTCTGGATGTTCTGCGACGACTACATCGAGTTGGTCAAGGAGCGCGCCTACAACGGCGAACCTGAGGATGCCGCGTCAGCGCGCGCGGCATTAGCCGCGACCTTGTCGGTCGTGCTGCGGTTATTCGCGCCGTTCATGCCGTTCGTCACCGAAGAAGTCTGGTCGTGGTGGCAGGAGGGCTCCGTCCACCGTCAGCCGTGGCCAACTGCGGACGAGGTGTCCACTGCGGGCGGCGAATCGGCCGTGCTCTCCGACGCGGCGGCCGTGCTGTCACTGCTACGCAAAGCCAAGAGCGAGGCCAAAGTGAGTATGAAGGCACCGATTGCGCACGCGGAGGTGACGTCGACGGCCGAGCAGTTGGCACGCATCCAAAGTGTTGCAACCGATCTGGCTGCTGCCGGCGCGGTGGCGCAGTTCAGTTGGGCCGAGGGTGACCAACTGGCCGTGTCTGCCACCTTGGCCTAAGGGACACGGTCACGGCGCGATCAAGACATCGACGGTATGGCACCACTGCTGCGGTCTGAGTCGGTGGCGGTCACCGGTCAGGATGCGGTTCGTTGACGACGAGCGCGCGGTGTCGCGACCGGAACATCGTGCGGAACCAAAGTCGGCAGCACCTTGGAGTTCACCGCCTCGGCGTTCACCACGACCTTTGCCACATCTGCGCGGTCGGGAACTTCAAACATGATGCCGACGAGCACCTCTTCCATGATGGCACGCAGCCCTCGAGCGCCGGTGCCCCGCGCAACCGCGAGGTCCGCGATGGCATCGAGCGCGTCATCGGTGAAGAGGAGTTCAACCTTGTCGATCTCGAACAGGCGTTGATACTGCTTCACCAGCGCGTTCTTCGGTTCGGTGAGGACATTGATGAGCGCAGCGCGGTCTAGCGCACCGACGCTGGTGAAAACCGGCAGGCGACCGATGAATTCCGGAATCATTCCGAACTTCACGAGGTCCTCGGGCATCACCTGTGACAGAAGACTTGACTCATCCTGGGCAGATGCTTCATCCAATCTGGCAGTGAAGCCGAGGTTGGAACTGCCCACCCGTGCGGAGATGACTGAATCCAGGCCCGCAAACGCGCCGCCCACGATGAACAGCACATTGCTGGTGTCGATCTGCAGGAATTCCTGGTGCGGGTGCTTGCGTCCGCCCTGCGGCGGCACTGAAGCGACTGTTCCCTCGAGGATCTTCAGCAGAGCCTGCTGCACACCTTCCCCGGAAACATCGCGGGTGATGGACGGGTTCTCGCTCTTGCGGGCAACCTTGTCAATTTCATCGATATAGATGATGCCGAATTCGGCCTTCTTGACGTCGTAGTCAGCGGCTTGAATCAGTTTGAGCAGGATGTTCTCAACGTCCTCACCGACGTATCCAGCTTCAGTGAGCGCGGTCGCATCGGCGATAGCAAATGGCACATTGAGAATGCGAGCAAGAGTCTGGGCCAGCAGCGTCTTGCCCGAGCCAGTTGGCCCGAGCATCAGGATGTTGCTTTTGGCGACTTCCACTTGATCACCGGTGGTGCCGGCGCGTACCCGCTTGTAGTGGTTGTAGACGGCAACTGACAGCGCGCGCTTCGCAGGCTCCTGACCGATGACGTATTCATTCAGAAACGCGAAGATTTCGCTGGGCTTAGGCAGTTCCTGGATGTCAGCCTTTGCCGCACTGCTGAGCTCCTCGGCGATAATTTCGTTGCACAGGCTGATGCAGTCATCACAGATGTAGACACCAGGGCCAGCGATGAGCTTGCGCACCTGCTTCTGCGTCTTGCCGCAGAAGGAGCATTTCAACAGTTCGGTGCTGTCAGTCGGTCGCGCCATGGCGGCACGGTATCCGCAGATAGCGAATATGTCCTAGTAGGACACCCGCGCGGGCAGGGCGGCGTTCACCAAAGGCGAACGCATTCCCGTGTGCGGTTTGCCCACGTCGTCCGCGATGACCGAATCAGGCTCCGGCTTTGCGCGAGGTGATCACTCCGTCGACGATTCCGTACTCCTTAGCCGCATCTGCGGTGAGAATTTTGTCGCGCTCGATGTCCTGACGAACAGTCTGCGGGTCGCGGCCGGTGTGCTTGGCGAGGATAACCTCCATCTGCTCGCGCATACGCAGAATCTCGTTGGCCTCAATCTCGATGTCGGAGGCCTGACCGCCGGTGCCGCCCATACGTGGTTGGTGGATGAGGATGCGCGAGTTCGGCAGTGCGAACCGCTTGCCGGGGCT